>JBMOHO010000022.1:0-21140 GCA_049317805.1 Saprospiraceae bacterium | reverse complement strand
GTGGCGTATTTATCAGGCATACCTCCATTATTTGGTGAAAACCGGTTTTTTTGCCGTTCCAGAATACGGGGAGTCCGACAACTTCCGCTTATCGCGGTTTATGAACGAAATCCCGATTTTCATGCGCGACAAGCGGGGCATGAACATTTCCATTCTGGTTGTTCAGATCCTTTTTGCGCTTGCGGAAAAGAAGTACGACCAAACGTCGGAGCGCATGGAGAGCATCAATAAATATTGCAGCCGATACTTGAAGGAGAATGACACGTTTAGAAGCAACTGCTTCATCAAAATGCTGCTGCTGATACCGGAAGGCAATTTTCACCGCGAAAATGTGGCCCGAAAAACAGCCAAATTGTTCCAGATGCTGGATCGGGTACCCATAGAGGTGGCCAACCAAACCTACGAAGTGGAAATTATTCCATACGAACACCTCTGGGAGATGGCCGTCAACTCCCTTGAGCTCAAAGTATACCAGCGAAATGTGCGCAAAGCCCAAAAGGCGCTTGATGAAGGCGAAGGTGCCTCTGAGGCAATAAGCTAAACCTGCCGAGTTAAATAAAACAAAAATAGCCCTCCGGAATGCACGTTCCGGAGGGCTATTTTTTTGCCTTTACGCATTAAAAAAAAATATAATATAAAAGAAAAACGAGGGCCTCAAAAGGGATTGTTGAGGGAATATGCTGTGAAACTTATTGTAATAAACATTTAATTAATAATGAGTTATAAAAAAAAGGTTTTAAAAAGCACAGTTTAAGTACCGGGCTATTGAAGGCGTTTTGCTGTCCATAGACGCCCTGTTAAACACCCTCACCTTTGACATCGAAAGGAAACAGATCAAACAAAAAAAACGATGTCATGAAACATTTCCAAGTACCCTCCAGCACCTCCGTCATGCTTGCTTCCAACATCACCGGTTTGGACTTGATAGGCGCCTAATTACAACAATTCAAACAAAAATATGCTAAATGACAGCATTTAATACAAAAACGGACTATGTGTCGCAGCACATTGCGGGCATCATGTTACCCAGCGGGGTGCCGACAAAATGCAAAGTAGTGCATTGTGATGTGGTGTTCGGGGCCCCGAGTTCAGGGTGCCAGGGTACGGGCATCTGCAAGATTGTGGCGCGGGAGGAAAATGTGCAGCGTTCGCGCAATTGCCACAACACTGTTGCATTTGCCGCGCAGGGTCTTCAAGGTAAGGGCATCATGCTTTTTTTCTTTCGTGAATATCTATGCTCGAACCTGATGCGCCTGCATTTCCGGCACGGGTTACTCACGGTGAAGGAGTCATGCCGACTCCCCGACTCCCTGATAAAACAATTGGAACTCAATATCCGGCAAATTCCAGCCGGACGCTATTGCCTGGAAGACGCTTTTGGGTATTACCGCCTTAATCTTGAATAGAATCCCCCCAATCAATCATTCACTCACCAAAACAAAATGGATTGTAACAAAAAACGGAACGAACACATGAAACACCATTCGTCCAAGGTTGGCATCCTGATTTGCCTGTCTGCAGCACTCATCGTATTGTCGCTCAAGACCGCATCGGCACAGCACATTGTGTCAAAAGATCAAATGGAACAAAGTCTGCATTGGAAAACGGCAGAAGAGGCCATACCGGTATTAAAGACCCAGATTGATACCTGGCATGCCAAGTTGCCCGGCTTACAAACAGGTACACCTGAGCATACTAATGCCATGCGCCATGCGACGTACTTCAAAGCCATAGCACAAGACATGTTGCGCGGAAAGGAGGTGTCGGAATGCCTCGAAAACGCCTTGCCCTGGGCTGCCAGTTTGGGCGGTACCCGCGAAGCCACCTTCACTTCAAAATCAGACCTGCGCAGCTTGTACGAAGAGGCCAAAGGTTTGCTGACGAAATAACCTTCAAAAAATCTATGTCCATGAACCCGACAAAATTTGATTCCATGTATAATTTCTTTTTGCGATTCGGCGCAATGTTGCTGTGCATGAGCGTCGTGATGCATCTCCATGCACAGGTAAACGTCAACATGCCTTTTAATACAGGCCCGACGACATACAGCATAAGCCCGCCCGCTACCTGTTCGTTCAATTTCTACGACGATGGGGGGCCATTGGGCAATTATAGCGGCATGAGCAATCCGGCCCAGTCCGTTGTCACCTTTGCCCCTTCCAACCCGGCTTACAAAATTCGGGTGATTTTCCAGGAATTTGGCGTCGATCCGTTTTTCGATGCTTTATACGCCTATGACGGACCAAACGGCGCTGCGCCACAGATTTCATCCGGTAACCCGGGCATTTTTGTCTCCAAACCCGGCGGTTTCTGGGGCGCCATTCCGCCCAACAACATAGCCGCCAACACCATACAGGCCACAGGGGCGAATGCTTCGGGCGCACTGACTTTTCAGTTTGAATCTGACCCGACCCCAAACCCTCCGGCATACCCGGGCTGGGTTGCCAGTGTTGTCGAACTGAACGTGGGCGCCTGTCAGCTTCAGGCACCGGCAGCTGTCAGCGTCAACGCGCCGTCCAGTGGTTGTACAGCCGATATACTCACCACGCTGCCCACATATGCACCGGGTGGCTGCAACGTCAATTATGCGCTGCGCTACCGGATCAACGGCGGGCAGTACAACAATCTTGCCGCATTCCCGGCCACATTGACCATTTTAGACGTGCCCATCGGCGTCAACATCATTACCTGGGAACTCTACAACCCATGTGGAGGCGCTGTGATGTCGGCCGTCAACCAGATCATTACGGTAAAAGACGTCACGCCGCCATCGCTCAGTTGCCCCAACAATGTCACGATTAACCTTACCTCGGGCGCTTGTGGCCAGCAGTATATTTACAGCCCGGTAACAGCAGTTGATAACTGTTTCTTTTATGGTGATACCTTGAAGTTGAGTCATCCAGGACTTACGAATGTGAATAATTTTGCGGGTGGCATCACATTTGACGTGCGCAACGACGGTGCCGAGCCCATCAGCATTACTGGTTTTACAGCAGCCATTGCGCCGGGATTGCACAATGTGGTGGTATATCTCGCCAGCAGTTCCCCATCGGCTGTACCGGTCATGAACTCCCCCTTAGCCTGGGGTTTGATCGGCTCGGTAAACGTCAACTCCACCGCAGTTGGATTTTTTGACGAGACAGACGTCCCAATCGGTACCATCGTTGTGGAACCCGGACAGTCCAAGGGCATCTACATAGCCACCACCGACGGCCCCTTCTTGCGCTACACCAATGGCAACGCCACATCTACCGATGGCACCCTGACCATCATATCCAACGGCCATGGTGCTGGTGCTTATCCGTTTATGAACAACAACGCCCCCCGTACTTTTGTGGGGTCGGTTAAATACATCGAACCTACTACCATTGGCATAGTTACCCAAATAGCGGGCTTGCCTTCGGGTGCCGCTTTCCCGATTGGCACCACGACCAACATTTTTCAAGCTACCGACCAGGCAGGCAATACTGGTACCTGTTCGTTTACCGTAAAAGTGAACGAGTTTGTACCCATAGGTGGTACTTCCTTGTCTTGCAACGACATCATTCAGATTGCGCTGGGGGCCAATTGTTATGGGACGTTGAGGAGCGACGAGGTGCTCGACGGGGATAATTACGGTTGTTACGACCAGTACATTGTCGAGGTGGATAAAATACCCCCATTCGGCAACGGCCCATGGGTACCCGCTGTTTTTGGCCCGGCCGACATCGGGAAAACGTATGGGGTAAAAGTAACCAACCCGGTTGACTGGAATTTCTGCAACGCCCAGGTGCTGATATTGGACAATCTGGAACCCGATTTGGTGTGTTCGGCACCAGTGGTGGATATCCCCTGCAACCAGTCGACGGCGCCGACGGTTTCGAACACCGTAAGCCTTACCAAATCGTACAATGCTTCCGGTATTCCAAAGAATGTCTTTGACTTTCAAACCATTGAGTTTGACATACCGGTGAACGAACCGGCGGGCATGACGATCCTTGACGTCGATTTCCGACTGCGCATCAGCGGTGATCCGTTCAATTTGAACCTCAACGCGGTGCTCGAGTCGCCCAATGGTACCATCGTGACCGTATGGGACCAGTTTTCGGGCTGTGCACCGGCAACTTTATGGGCGCGATTCGACGATGAGGGCATTTCCTCAACCGCTTGTCCTAACCTGACCACCAATAAGAACCTTCAGATTCCGGCGGCTATTGGGCAGCAATTGTCGGCCTTCGACGGTCAACCTGTTTCCCGGACCTGGAAACTTCGGGTAACAGACCTGGACGGCTTCGGCGACCAATCGACTGTAGAAACGGCAGAGCTGATTGTGACGTCTACAAACAACTACACAGCAGGTTTTCCCAACGGCCTGACCTGGCCCAATCCGAAAATCACTCAGGTGAATGCCAACACGTTTGTAGTAGCGGCACCGCTCATAGACCCTTGCAGCAACGTCACGTTGACCTTCTTCGACCAAATGATGCCGCAGGATTGTCAATCCGGTTTCACCACTTTTGTGACCCGCACCTGGACCGCACGCGACGTGTCGAACAACACTGAAACCTGTGTACAGACCATCCGACTGATTCGTCCGGACCTCGATGACGTGGTGCTGCCACCCAACTATGACGACCTCGACGAGCCTTCGCTGGTTTGCGGAACGGTCTATCCGACGCCTGATGTGCTGGTCAGCAAAGGTTTGCAAGGTTATCCGTTGATTTTTGGACAGAAAAACGGCTGTAACATCAATTCCTCTTTCCAGGATGATGTATCAAAAACCTGTGATGGCACGTACACGATTTACAGGCGATGGACGATAGACAGCGATTGCCAAAGCGGGCAATTAGAATATACCCAAACGATTCGGGTAACCGACAAACAAGGGCCAACACTTGATTGTCCGGCTGACTTGACCATAAGCACCACCTCTTTCACCTGCTGTGCAGGGGTAAACTTGCCGGATTTGCTGATCACCGACGCCTGCTCCCGCATCAACAACCTGCACGCCAAGGTGTACACGTACGACGCTTCCAGCGGCCAACAGGGCAATGTGTACACATACTATGGTACCTTGCAAAATTACCCGGGCAACAATCCGAATTTTCCGCCGGATACCCTGGGCGTGTTTGGCAGTACCGATTGTCTGCCCGTAGGCACCCATATTGTGGTGTACGAGGCGCAAGATGCCTGTGGCAACACGGCGACCTGTTCGTTCAACCTGACCATAGTAGATTATGCGCCACCTTCTGCCGCGTGTGACCAGTTTACGGTGGTGTCCATAGGCGTAGATGACCCGTTTGATTGTTACGATCCGAGTGCCGGCGGTTGCGAATTCGGCGGTGTAACCTGGGTGCATGCGCTCACGTTTGACGACGGTTCATTCGATAATTGCTCCAATGTGTTGTTCAGGGTGCGTCGAAAAGCGCCATACACTGATTGCATAAACAGCTTGAGCAAGGTCAGTTGCAACTCCAAGCAGAGCGAGTTTGAAGTGGCCACGGAGGAAAGCGACTCCATCAAGTTTTACTGCTGCGAAGTGGGTACCACCCAGTCGGTGATCCTGCGGGTGTACCAGCTGGATCCAAACGGCGAAATCAGCCTGAATCCCGACGGCTCGCCCATTTTCAATGAATGTGAAGTAGAAGTGTCTGTGCAAGACAAGATTGCGCCAGCATGCCAGGCACCGCCAAACTTGACTGTCTCCTGCGAAAACTTTGATCCGACGTTCTGGGCGCATGGTTTGCCCACGGTAGAGGACAACTGTTGTCTGGATTGCTCCTACGAATATCAGGGCAAAAAAGGCATCACGCACAGTGCTAACTACGCCAGTTTTGACACTGTGTGTTCCAAAGGCACGATTTTCAGAACCTTCCAGGTATACGATTGCCACGGGTTGACCCGAAAATGCACCCAACGCATTGTGGTCAACTATGAGCAGGATTATTTCATCAAATTCCCGGATGATGTGGTGGTCACGTTCTGCGATTCCAGCGGGATGTACGGTGAACCGGAATTTTACGGCGAAGATTGTGAGCTGCTGGCGACATCCTATACCGATCAGGTGTTTACTGTGGTGCCCGACGTGTGCCTCAAGATCGAGCGTACATGGACGGTGCTGAACTGGTGCGCGTATAGTCCGAACACAGCTTGCATCAACGTGCCGAACCCCAATCCGAACAGTTCGCTAAACCATGCATCCAACCTGCCCGGACCAATCATTTCCGCTCCGGGCACAACGGGTCAGTGGGCGCCTACGGTAGTCAAGGTAAACCCGACAGACCAAACGGCAACCAACTACTCCTCGTTCTGGAATCCAAACGGCAATTGCTACAAGTACAAGCAGATCATCAAGATCGTGGACAATGTGGCGCCGATCATCGAAAACTGTCCTGCCGCGCCGGTTGACATATGCGACATTACGGAAAACGATCCACAGTTGTGGAATGCCAACTACTGGTTTGACCCGGTGACTAATGTCAACAACCTGTGTGAAGCGCCGGTCGACCTGTCTATTACTGCCGGCGACGCTTGCTCGGGCACCAACATCAACGTCAAGTACTTGTTGTTCCTCGACTTAGACGCCAATGGCTCTATGGAAACCGTGATCAGCAGCGCCAATCCGCCTGCTGCCGGTACGGTAAACTACAACAACGCTGGTACGCCAAATTATACCGGCGGTACCGTGCGAAACTTTGACCATCGAGGCTTGCCGTCCTTTGCTCAATATCGTTTCGACGTCCAAACGCTTGTGGTGGGCAACAATGTGGTGGCCAGCATGCGCTGGAACGTACCGGGCGCGCTGAATGACTATTCCATACCGCAACTGCCCCACGGCACCCACAAAATCAAGTGGATTGTGGAGGACGGTTGTGGCAACGAAAAAGTGTGCGAATACAAGTTTAACGTAAAAGATTGCAAGGTGCCGTCGGTTCTGTGCCTGAATGGTTTGTCGACCAACATCGTATTGCCCATGGGTGCCATGGTGGCTTTGCCTGACCTGCTGGAATTTGCAGTGGACAATTGTACCCCAACCAACCAACTGGTTTATTCC
The DNA here is from genome assembly GCA_049317805.1 of Saprospiraceae bacterium. Lineage (GTDB taxonomy): Bacteria > Bacteroidota > Bacteroidia > Chitinophagales > Saprospiraceae > M3007. Next base: position 14,107 of record JBMOHO010000022.1, on the reverse strand, counting down.
ATGCGCAAATCCGGTTCGGGCACAGGTTTTCCGCTTGACGCCAATGGCAACCCGGTGGAAATGCTCACCTATTTCTGCAACGAACTGGGCACCAACCTGATCGAAATATGGGCAAAAGACAAAGCCGGAAATGCATCCTATTGCCAGACATACCTGCTGGTGCAAGACAATCCCGGCTCCAATGGCACCATTTGCAGCCCGGGCTCAAGTGCCACAGTAGCAGGCATGCTGGGTACCGAGCTTGACTTTGGTGTGGAAGACGGTCATGTGGAAATTGCCGGACAAAACCCCGCAGGACCCAGCTTCGACCTGAATCAAATGACGGATCCCAATGGCCTGTACCACTTTACCAACGCCATTCCGCTCTACTCTAATTACACCATCACGCCGACCAAAGACGACAACCCGCTGAACGGCGTGTCTACGTACGACCTGGTGCTGATTTCCAAGCACATCCTCGGCCTCGACCCGCTGGACTCGCCCTACAAAATGATTGCCGCCGACGCCAACAAGTCAGGGTCTATTACCACCTTCGACATTGTGGAACTGCGCAAACTGATTTTGGGCATCTACACCGAATTGCCCAACAACACCAGTTGGCGATTCATCGACGCCGATTTTGCTTTCCCCAACAACGATAACCCGTTTGAATCGCTGTTCCCCGAAAGCAAATCGTTGGCCAGTGTACAACAGAGTATGATGGACGACGACTTTGTGGCCATCAAAGTGGGCGACGTGAACGCTACCGTGATCGCCAACACCCTGATGCACGCCGAAGATCGGGCCGGCGGCGAACTGCTGGTGGATGTGGCAGACCAGCCGGTGGTGAGCGGCGAAACGGTTACAGTCTGGTTTACACCTTCAGAACCCACTACGGCTTACCAGATGACGCTTCAATTTGATGGCCTCGAAGTGGTGGAGGTGTTGCCAGGCAACGGGATGGAACAAAGCAACTTCGCGGTGTTTGCACCCCGCCCCGAGTTCAGCGAACCAGCCGCCCTGACGGCATCTGTGAACGGCAATGATGCACCCTTTGGCATCCGCTTGCGGGCCAGTCGCCCAGGCACGCTCAGCCAGATGATCACCGCATCCAGCCGGATTACCCGCGCAGAAGCGTACAACCAACACGGCGATGTGCTGAATGTGGCGCTCCGTTTCCTGAAAGACGGCGAGTCCATCATCAGCGGAGTCGGATTCGAACTTTACCAGAACCAGCCCAACCCATTCATCAACAAAACCATGATCGGATTCCACCTGCCGGAAGCCGGTGAGGCCATCCTCAGGGTGTTTGATGAAACGGGACAGGTATTGCACAAAGAACGCGGCGATTTTGACAAAGGCTACAACGTGTTCCTGATAGACCGCAGTTCATTGCCCGGCAATGGCGTGTATTTCTACCAGGTGGAATCGGTTGACGCCTTTGCAACCCGAAAGATGATACAGACGAACTAATCTCCCCATACCTGTTGAATTGCCCGGTCAACGGATCGGGCAAAACCAAACCAGTCTGCGCATGCGAAAAGTCGGATGCATGAGCTGGGATTCTAAACGGTTCTGCCGTTGACAAAGGTCAGCGGTTAGGGCAAATCTCCAAGGAGTGTTTTGGTATACCTCGTGAAACTGGTGTGCCGGGACGAACCGAGCCGCTCCTGAATGCAGGGGCGGCTCTTTGGATTTCGGATTTCGGATTTTTGATTTTGGTGATCCCAGCTGGGGTCGAACCAGCAGCCGCCTGCTTAGAAGGCAGGTGCTCTATCCATTGAGCTATGAGATCATTTTGGGTGCAAAGGTAAAGGGATTCTGGCACATGCACAATTTTTCGATAATCATGCGATTGGGCTGTTGCCATGCAGCAATAAAAATGCCTTTCCGAGATGCTCCGGCATATCACTGGCTATGAGTGCTTCCTGGCTTTGTGCTTCAGCAGCCAGATCGCCAGCCAGGCCATGGAGGTAAACGCCAAGTCGGGCGGCGTCAGCGGGAGCATACCCTTGTGCGAGCAACGCAGTGAGGATGCCGGTGAGTACGTCGCCGCTTCCGCCGGTGGCCATGCCCGGATTGCCGGTGGTGTTGAAACAAACAAGGCCATCGGGCGTAGAGACGGCCGTGTAAGCGCCTTTTCGCACCAGGATCACGCCGAGTGATGCTGATTTTTCCATTTGCACCTCCAGCTGTTCCAGGCTGTTGGCTGTTTTTCCGAACAATCGCTCGAATTCTTTGGGATGGGGCGTCAGAATGCTTTCTTTGGGGATTAAGGGCCACCAATCAGGGTGCAGGCCGAGCAGGTTGAGGGCATCGGCGTCCAGCACCATGGGCCGGTTGGCCTGCCGGAGCAGGTTGAACAAAGCGGCGGCGGTTTCAGGTGCCTGACCAATGCCTGGCCCCACGCCGACGGCATCGAAGGGCGTGGTGTCTGGTACATGGGTCAGCATGCGCGCGCGGTCATCGGGCTGGTGCATGGCCTCTGGCACGGCCGTTTGCAGCACGATGTTGCCGCAACGGGGGGTGTGCACACTCAGCAACCCGACGCCGGCGCGCAAAGCGCCTTTTGCAGCCAGCACTGCAGCGCCCATTTTGCCATAGGCACCAGCCACCAGCAAGGCGTGTCCGTAGACACCTTTATGCGCAAAAGTGTTTCTCGGACGAATCATCGAGCGGGCCGTAGCCAGGTCGGTCAGATGATACGGCGTGTCGGTTTCCGCTTCGTATGCCGGCAAAAGCCCGATGGGCACCACAAACCACTTGCCCAGTGCCAATGCGTTTTCAGGAAAAAAAAACGAAAGTTTAGGGCGTTCAAATGCGATGGTATAATCGGCTTGTACCAAAGCGCCGAAAACAACGCCGTCGGCTGGCAAACCCGAAGGGATATCAATGGACACCACCGTGTTCGGCAACGCGTTGATTTGGTTGACCACCTGCTCCCAGCGACCCGTCAAGGGCCTGTTCAATCCTGTGCCAAATAACGCATCCACCACCACGGCATTGGATGAAAAAAACGGGTGTGGCACCACATCATCCGTTTCCGGCACCCACACGGCTACGCCATATCCTGCCTGTTGGAGCAGCTTTGCCACCGCTTGTCCATCGGCACCGTTGTTGCCCGGACCGCAAACCACTGCAACCGGCAGCAAGGTATCTGGAAACAATTGCTGAAATTTGCCGACAAATGCCAAAGACGCCCTCTCTATTAACGCTTCAGGCGTAACCGGCTCCCGGTGGATGGTGGCGGCGTCCCAGGCACGTATTTGCGCACTGCTGTATATTTTCATGGTGGTTGGTTTATGTGGTGAGTTGTTTATGCAAAAACGTACAAGTGCTTTTTGTTTCACCATCCATAAAACAACCACCAATTTACAAATAAACGAATTGATGATAAAGGTAATCGAATTTGCTTCCGTTTTAGCAGGCCCGGCCGTGGGTCTTTTTTTTGCCGAATTGGGCGCGGAAGTGATCAAAGTGGAGAACAAACGAACCGGTGGCGACGTCACACGGGGCTGGAAAAGCCCGGGAGAAGATCCGGCGGGTCCGGTTTCGGCGTATTGGGCGAGTGTAAACTACCGAAAAACATACCGAATGCTCGATCTGGAAGACCCGGCTGATCGCCAACAGGCCATTGAATTGGCTTTGGGCGCCGATGTAGTCATCAGCAATTTTAGTCCTGCTACGGCTTTGGGTTTCGGGTTGGACGCTGCGGCCTTGATGGCGCAAAACCCGCGCCTGATATACGCGCAACTACACGCTTATCCGGATGAAACGGATCAGCGACCTGCGTTTGACGTCGTGCTACAGGCCGAAACAGGCTTCATGTCCATGAATGGCGAACCGGAACGACCGGCGGTGAAGATGCCCGTAGCGTTTATTGATTTGTTGGCGGCGCACCAGCTCAAAGAAGGCATCCTGCTGGCCTTGTGGCAACGGGAGAAAACCGGCAGGGGCGCTTTGGTGCGCACGTCCTTGTTTGAAAGCGCAGTGGCATCCTTAGCAAACCAGGCAACTAATTGGCTGATGGCGGGCCATTTACCAGGCCCGATGGGCTCACAGCATCCAAACATTGCGCCATATGGCGATCAGTTGTGGTGTGCCAACGGGGAGCCGATTGTGCTTGCGGTGGGTACCGAGCGGCATTTTGAGCGTTTGTGTGCCGCATTGGACGAGCCGGAAAAATGCCATGATCCGCGTTTTCAAAACAACAGCATGCGCGTGCTGCACCGGTCGGAACTGCTCGAATGGTTGAGCAGCCGGTTTCGGGAACAGGACATAGAACACTGGATGGCAGCGCTGCGTCGACACGGAGTGCCTGCTGCGCCCATTAGAAATTTGCAGGAACTGTTTGAGCACCCCGATGCGCAGGCCATGGTGTTGGACAGCACGGAAGAGAACGTGCCCACCCGGCGCGTGCGCTCGGTCGCTTTTCAGCTTACATATTTTCCTGAATAAACTTTTCCAGGTTTTCAGGATATTCTTTCCGGTATTCGTAGCGCAGCATATCGTAGGAAGTAACTATGCCGATGAGCTGGTGTTGTTCGTTGACAATGGGCACTGCGTGAAACAGGTGCTCCATGAGCAGTTCGGCTACAGCGCCAATGTGTTCATCCTGACCCAGAGTGGCTAATTTGGTGGTCATGACTTCATGCACCTTCATGTCAGCCAGGTCTTCAGCCGATTTGCCCAGTTTAAACATATCCCAGGAAGAAATCATACCGACCAATTGGTTATCGCCTTCCACTACTGGAACGTGGTGAATCCGACGACCCAACAACAGGGCACGCACTTCGCTTAGGGTGCTTTCCGGGTGAAGGGTAATGACCTGTTTGGTCATGATCGTGTGTATGGGTTCGTTCATCATAAGGCAGAAAAGATTTTGGGTGAAAAATAGGACATATTTACAAGGTGAATCACTTGATCCTTACTTTTTCTTTTTGGGCTGGGGTGCGGCGGGTTTAGGCGTTTGTGCAGCCGTGCGTTGTTGTTCTTTCATGGCATTTTCCAGGCGTTCGCGCAATCCGCCGGCTTTTCTGGGTTTTTGCCGGTTTTTTTCCAGTTTTTCCTTGATCTTATCGTGGTTGATCAGGTAATTTTTGGTGACCACGGTTTGTGCGATGTTCAGGATGTTGCTGAATACGAGGTAACAGGTAAGTCCCGACGCAAAGTTGTTGAAGAAAAACATGAACATGACCGGCATGAAGTACTGCATATACTGCATGACTTTCATTTGGTCGTTTTGCATGGCCGACTGGTCCATTTGCTTCATGTTGTACCAGGTGTACCAAAGCGTGGTGACTACCCAAATGACGGTAAACAAGCTGATGTGGTTGCCAAAACCGGGGAGATAAAAGCTGAGCTTGATGAAATCGTCGTAGCTAGATAAGTCATTTGCCCATAGGAAACCCGCCTGTCGGAAATCGATGGCAGCCGGAAAAAAGCGGTACAGGGCAAACCAGATGGGCATTTGCACCAGGATGGGCAGGCATCCGCCGAGCGGGTTGACCCTGAATTCGCTGTACATCTTCATGGTTTCCATGGAGATGGCCTGCTGGTCGTCGCCGTGTTTTTTGCGCAGGGCCTCTATTTGGGGTTTGAGGGCCGCCATTTTGGCCTGACTGTACACCATGCGGTAGGTGAGCGGGTACAGCATCAATTTCACCAGGAGGGTGAGCATCAGGATCACCAGGCCTTTGTTGCCAATGAATCCCAAAACAAAATCAAATATGCGTTGAATGATCCAGCGGTTGATGGTGCCAAAGAGGCTGGCACCGTACGGAATGATGTCTTCATACTGGTTGCCGTAACTGCGCAGGGTATTGAAGTCGCTTGGGCCCGCGTACATGGTCATCCGCGCTTCGCCGTTTTGGAGGGGAATGCCAGCCAGGGTTTTCAGGGTTTTCAGGTCGGCTTCGGTGTCGGAGCGCATGATGGTTTCCGCCTGAAAGTTCTGAAAACTAAAACCGCGGGCCATGAGTCCGGTATTGAAAAACTGGTTGGCGTTGCTGAACCACTCTACGGCTTGTCCGCTCAGGTTTTTGATGTCACTTTCGCGGCAATCGCAGTAGGCGGGCAGGTTTTCGGCAGTCTTGTAGTACACCGTAGACATGGTGCGTTCGTACTGCTGGTTTTTCTCTAATTTATCCAAGTGGTTGATCCACAGGAGTTGGATTTCCTCGGCAGGCAATCCGGAAGCCCTCAACACATAATCGAGTTCATACTGATCGGGTTTGAGCGTAAAGCGTTGTTCGAAGAAGCGCCCGTCTCCCGCGTCTGCTTTAAATACGACGGTGTTGCCATCCTGGACGGCGTTGAAAAACAGATCGGCTGATGATACCTTGCCGCCCTGGGCACCTTGTATGGGCAACAGGTATTCAAAGCGGTTTTTGGCGTCTTCCAGCAGGTAAACCGGCGCACTGAAGTCCTTGCCGCTGGTATCCACGTTGATTTTTTGGTAGTCTTTCAACCAGATGTTGCGAATACGGCCACCTTTATTCGTGAAGGTGATGCGCATGCGGTTGTTTTCGAGCACCATCTCTTGCTCTGTGCCGGAGGCCAGGGGGGCAAAAGCGCCAAACTGGCTGTAGAGCTGGGTTGCAGCGACCGAGTCGGGCACGGGCACGGTTTCGGGCAGGGCTTTTTCGGTGCTTTCGTTTTTCAGGGCATTCAAAGTGCCAGCGGTTTCCCCTGGCGCTTCATCGGGTTTTGGCGGCGGTGCAGCGTATTGCATCCAAATGTACAGGAGGATGAAGATAAGCCCCATCCCGATATACGTCATGATGTTATTTTGTTTTTCTTCCATTGCGTTTAAACTCATCTTCTTCTTGGTGTGATCGTACCGATCAGATACAAAATATTGCGGGCATTGGGTGAGGAATTGTCGAACAGCACTATGCCGGCTTCCGTTTCGCCAGCCTTGCCCTTGCTTTTGAATTCGACGCGCAAGGTGAGCGATTCGCCGGGCAAAACGGGAAATTCGGGTTTTTGGAGCAAGGTGCAGTCGCAAGCGGTGCGAATGTCGTGCACGATGTAAGGTGCCGAACCCGTGTTGTGCACCGTAAAGGAGTCGAGCAGAACGCGACCTTCCTCCATGGCACCAAACATAATGGTATCGCGATCCCAGGTGACGGAGGTGCGGGGCAGCAGTGCAGGATCCTGATTCAGGAAACGAATGTACTGGTCGGCGCGGGCCTGTTGGTTTTCCGGTATTTCGCGGTACAGTTGCACGATTTCCTGGTCAATATCGGCGCCCAAAAAACGGAGGTAAGCGAGCAGTTTTTCCTTTTGGTCGGCGTCAAGGGATCGCACTTGTTTGTGCAGGGTATTCGGGTCAATTTGCGCGTGCAGGGTTGTGCTGAACGTGCCGTACAGGAAAATCAAGGGAAAAAGGATACGCAACATGATTGGTTCGGTTCTGGTAAAGCGTCTGATGGACATGCAGGCGCCAAAAGACAAAGGTACGGTGTTGGCGCTTATCCGGCAGGGGTAAAAAACGAGCCACTCCGGAAACCGGAATGGCTCGAAAGTAATCGTGCGGGAAGCGAGAGTCGAACTCGCACACCTTGCGGCGTACGCCCCTGAAACGTATGCGTCTACCAATTCCGCCATTCCCGCAGGGTAATTGTTTCAGAAACGGGTGCAAAGATAAGACAACCCTAAGCAAGTACACAAATTTATTTTTATTTTTTTACATCAATTATTCAGCATTCAATTCACCCCATACACATAAGACCGCTGCTCATCCTCCGGCCACCGCGGAATGATGACCCAAAAGCCATGGTCGGATAAATCGGGCAGCATCACGAAAAACGCCCAGAACTGATCAATGGGCTCGGAATCCACCGGGTTATTGTCAGGCAATTCAATGGGCAACAGTTCGACCGAGGCATTTTGGAGGTAACCGTGAATGCGCAGTCGAACCGCTTCGCGGAATTCGCGCAGGGTAGGGTAGGCCTCGGGTTTGATGAGGTGTACCTGCGATACCAGTTGAAACACAGACCTGGGTTCCATGTAATCATATAATATGGTGTTGATGGCCTGGCGTACGAGGCCTTCCGGGTGGCGCCAATCTTGTCCGAATTGTGTCCGTTGCGCTTCGTACTCCGCCTCCGGGAAAAGCAGTTGCAGCTCCGGCAAACCAAACTCATTGGTCAGCACCGCTTGCAGGCGTTCCTGTATGGGACGGTTATCGGCGGGTACAAAACAGTCATTCCAGCCCGTTTGGCCGTCGTGGCTGTCGCGTGGGGTATTGATGAGCGCTTTGATGTGGGTTTTTTTGGGCATTTCCACCAAAAACAACCACCAGTCTTTGGCCTCTATCCAGGTGGTCACGCTATCCGGGATGCCATGCGTGTTGTTCTCCTTGAAATCAAGTGGGAGCAAGGTGATTTTTCCGCCATCATTGAGGTAATCGTGCACGTATTCATTGCTGTCCCGCTCCGGGTCAAGCCATATCTCCTGGCGGAGAAAGTCCCTGAACGAGATGCTGCTTTCGCCGTTGTAAATGCCGCCGTTGAGGGCCGCAAAAAACGCATTGCCGAAATTTTGACCGGATTTTAAGGCCAGCTGCCGGTCTACTTCTGCCGGGTCAATGGATGCGGTGAGTCCGGGATTGTTCAACAACCGGTTGGAAATGTCGGGTATCAGATCGTGCAGGGCCGGCTTTTTAGACAGGTATCCGTTGCTGTACTGATGATCCATGAGGTTGCGGAGCATGTACGCCAGAAACATGCCCGGATAGAACTTGGCATTGTACAAGCCAATGACCCAGTACTGGTTGACGTCCAGGTCTTCCGGCAAGTCGTACTCAAAACTGGCTTGTTGAACAGCTTCCAGCGGCACCAAAAACAGCGTGCTTTGGTCAAGGTGCGCCCTGAGCAGGTCATTGGGCGTGGGGTACACGTCGTTGTGGTGAAAACGGTTGACAAAAGCGCCGAAGCTCAGCTGCCCCATGTTCCAGTTCAAGAACGCTTTCAGGGCACCGCGCAAGGCACTTTCAAAAAGGCGGGGCTGACCCAGCGCCTCTTGTTTTTTGATCTCCTGTGGGTCCATTTTCCACTGGAGGTTCATGAGGTTGTACTCGTCGCGGACGACGCGTTTGAGCACCGCTTCATACGGATTGTTGGGGTCGGGGGCCGTAAACTGGCCATTTAGCCATGCCTGGGCTTCTTCATTTAGCGGAAACTGTTTACCAATGTACAATAAGGTACGGCGCTCCGTATCGGTGATCCGGCGTCCGTCCTTTGCTTTCTGGTAAATCTCCTGGATTTCGGGCAGGGTAATGGCACGGCCATCGACACTGAAGGCGCGCGCCATGTCAAGCAAATCGCGCTCGTAGCGGAAACCCTGGATGAATTGATATTGGCTGCTCATGAAAATCGGAATTTGGTTCCGCCAAATGTAAGGACGGGTTTTGCTTTCGAACGTTAAATGAATTTGAATTTTGTCACGATAACCCGCGACGTGGCGGGTGACCATGAGGGGGGGGGCGACGGGCGACGGGCGACCACGATGGGCGACGGGCTACCACGATGGGCGACGGGCCACCACGATGGGCGACGGGCCACCACGATTGGGCGACGGGCCACCACGATGGGCGACCACAAGGGTCGCCACGACGGTTGCCAAATGTTATTGCCGATTACGTTGTGGCGACCCTCGTGGTCACCCCATAATCCAATTCCCTGTACCTTTACCTTCCCCGAAATCCGAAATCCAAAATCCAAAATCCAAAATCCAAAATCGAATGCCTTTCCTTATTCTGCAAACCGCCTTCATTGGCGATGTGATCCTGGCGACACCCCTCATAGAAAAATTGCACCGGTTTTTCCCCGATGAGCCGATCGATTTTTTATTGCGCAAAGGCAACGAATCGTTGCTGGAAGGGCATCCATTTGTGCGCAAGGTGTGGGTTTGGGACAAAAAAAAGGACAAATACCGGCATTTGTTCCACATGGCCCGCCAAATCCGGCGCGAACGATACGACTGGGTCGTCAACTGCCAGCGTTTTGGCGCTTCGGGTTTGCTGACGGTGTCTGCCGGTGCGCGCCATACCGTTGGATTTGATAAAAATCCGTTTTCACGCTTGTTCACTAAACGCGTGCCGCACCTGCTCGATGGCCGACACGAAGTATCGCGCAACCTGCAACTCATTGCCCACCTCACCGATGCCCCCGTGGTGGAACGGCCGCGCCTGTATCCGGGTGAAAAAGACAAGGCAACGGCGCAGTCGGTAATGCCTCAGGGGCCTTATGTGTGCATTGCACCCACGTCCGTGTGGTTTACCAAACAGTTCCCATTGCACCAATGGGCAAAACTGATTGACCGCATTCCTGAAAAAACGACCGTTTGCTTGCTGGGGGCGCCAACAGACATGGAAGCCTGCGCCCAATTGATCGCCATGTGCCGCCGGGGATCGGTGCTGAATTTGGCGGGTAAACTCAGCCTGCTGGCCTCCGCTGCGCTGATGGAAACGGCCGATATGTGTTATGTAAATGATTCTGCACCGTTGCACCTCGCTTCCGCTGTCAATGCGCCCACCTGTGCCGTTTTCTGCTCCACCGTGCCGGATTTTGGCTTTGGGCCGCTTTCAGATGTGCGCCATGTGGTTCAAATACGGGAAAAACTGGATTGCCGCCCCTGCGGTTTGCATGGTTTCAACAGTTGCCCCAAAGGACATTTCCGTTGCGCGGAAGCCATTGAGCTCGCCGATCTCCCTTTTTCAAAATGTTAAAGTTTTTCAATATAGAATCAAATATAAAATAATTTACACGTATAAATTGTTTTTTTATAAATATTTAAAAAATAAAATAAATCACATTTAATTTTTTCGACAAATTTCCAGCTTTTTGAAAGCAATATTTTGCTTTTTATTAGATTATATAACCAAAGTATACGCATATTTGCACTGTGAAAGAGAAAACGGGCGTTTTTTTGAGGGAACGGTTGTTGAAGCGTTTATTTGTAAAAAATAAACTTTGATTTACAAAGTACTTTGATCCGTTTTCTTGACGAGGCCTTCCCAAAGGCAGATGTACAATTAAATTAGTAACACAGCGGCAGAAGCTGCATCCATTTACAAATGTCGGCGCTATACTACGTGCCGTATCAGATAAACCGAAGGCGGGGGCCCTCCGGTCCTTTCAAAGGAGAGAGGACGGAGGGCTATTTTTTTGGGTATTGGCGGATTGTATTTTTGTGGTGCTGGTTAGTGCTGAACCACAAACCTGTTGCTGCCTGATTGGCCACCGCTTGTTTGAATACGGAGCATATACAAGCCCTCGGGCCAGTCACTTACGGGAATGCTGTACCGGGTAGCGCTCAGGCGTTGCTGTACCATCAAACGCCCTTGTGCATCGAATACTTCCAGTTGGCTTGCTACATCGGGTGCCTCAATCAGTAGCGTTTGGTCGACGGGATTGGGCCAAAGCCGGGGCCTGACGGACGGCCTGCCAAGCGACGGAACAGCCGAACTTTTTTGCAAACGCAGGAGATGCAGCCCGTTTTGCATATCGCCGGCGATGATGGTACCCGAGGGCAACCACGGGTAATTGCCCCAGTTGCCGTAATACGTGTTGTATGTTGTATTCTGGGGGTGTGTGTCGTAATACGCCGTCAAAACCGGATTTTCGGGTTCCGAAATGTCATACACCAACAAACCATCTTCGTATTGCGAGTTGAACAACAGGCTGTCTTTGATGTACACGTTGTGCGGGATGGCTTTTGGTACGGAGTCCGGTTCGAGCATGTTATCCAAAAATCCGCCGACCACTTCAATGTCGCCGAGGGCCAGGTTTTTCAAGCTGACAATGCGCACGGGCCTTCCGGCAGGAATTTCCTCGGTGTAGTACTGGTATTGGCCGTCGGCACTGGCCCAGGAGTTGTGGTTGTAGCCAGTGGTTTCTACTTGCGCCAGGCGTATGCAGGTGTCGGGATCGGTGCAGTCGAGTACAAACAACCCTTCATAGCCGGAAGATGCGAAAACGGTGTCGTTTCGCACATAAGAATCGTGTACATACCCGCCAGCGGCATTGACGTCGAGGTTGATGCTCGACAGGAACCTGGGGTTGTCGGGGTCTGTTTTGACGTCTAAAAGGAGTAAACCATTTGAAATGCCGCCGCTGCCGCCACCAGATCCGTTTAGATAGATGCGACCGGAAACGGTATCCAGCGTAATGGTGTGGCTACGGTTGAAGAGTGCGTTGCTGAAATACGTTTGGATGATGGTATCGGGTGCCTGGCTCATGTCGAAGATCATCAGGCCTTCCTGGGTTTGATCGGACACGGCGTAAAACCGGTTTTTATACGACTTGAATTCTCGCCAGATGGTATTTTGCTTGCCGGCAAATTTGCCGAGGAGTTCGGGTTTAGTCGGGTTGGTCACGTCAAATATCAACACGTGCAAGGCGCCACCCAGGATGGCGTACTCGCGGCCGTTGAGGGCCATGCCCCAGCATCCGCTGTATTGAAGGTTTAGTCCGCCAGGCGAAGCCACGGGCAAACTGTCGTCGTCCCAACGAGCTAAAAGGGTCATGTTGAGGGAGTCTTGCGCCAGGAGTGTGCCGGCTGCAAGGGCAAAAAACAGGAAAAACAAGCTTTTTTTCATAACTGCATTGAGATGAGAAAGGTAAGTTAACTTTGCTGCCGGGCAACCCGGTGCGCGCGTTCAACGTCTGCTCTGGAGTGTAGTTCATTCACCCTTGAACCCGGGAACGCAAATCTATTTTGGCACAAAGTTGCACAAACATGCAGAAGTATACCTTTTTGATCAGCATTATGCTCGTGGCGGGCACAATTCCTGTAGTTGCGCAAAAGTACAGCAATGAATTCCTGTCCATCGGCGTAGGCGCCAGGGCCCATGGCATGGCGGGCGCGCAAACGGCACTGACAGAAGACCTCACGGCTTCTTACTGGAATCCGGCGGGTTTGTCGCACATCGAAGCGCCTTTTCAGGTGGCGGCCATGCACGCGGAGTGGTTTGTAGGGGTCACTCAATACGATTATATCGGTTTTGGTACATCGCTCAACAAGGAACACCACGCCTATTTGTCGTTTGCCCTGATTCGACTTGGCATCGACAACATTCCGTACACCATCAACCTGGTGAACGCCGACGGCACGATCAACTACGACAATGTGTCTTCCTTTTCAGCGGCAGACTATGCCTTTCTGACCAGCTACGCCCGACGGCTGCGCAATCCGGCTTTTTCACTGGGTGGTACGTTTAAAATTGTGCGCCGCGTCATCGGTACCATCGGCAATTCCTGGGGTTTTGGCGCTGATTTTGGCCTCCAATACCGCAAAAACGGCTGGCGGTTGGGGGTGATGGCACGCGACCTGACCACCACGTTCAACGCCTGGTCGTTTGACCTGTCGGAAAAAGAAAAACAGATTTTTGAGTCTACCGGCAACGAAATTCCGTCGTCTAACACCGAAATCACGAAACCCCAGTTCATATTCGGTGGTGCTTATCGATTTGCTTTGGGTGCCAAATCGGCCCTGACGCCTGCTGTCGACCTGATTCTGACCACCGACGGACAACGGAATGTACTGGTCAGTTCCGCTGCTTTTAACCTGGATCCACGCATCGGTGTGGAGTATGATTACGATCAATTTTTGCAATTGCGCGCTGGTGTGGGCAATATGCAGCGGGTCGTTGATGATTTTGACCCCAATAAAGAACGCTTAACCGTGCAACCCAACATCGGCATCGGCATCCGGCTCGGCCGTTTGCAACTGGATTATGCCCTCACGGATGTGGGCAATTTGTCCCAACTGCGGTATTCGCACATTTTTTCCGCCCACTTGAATTTCAAGGAACGCAAGCCTGCCGAAACAAATTTTTGACAGAAAACTTGGTAGTGTACAAATGACACGTATCTTTGCCCCGTCCGGCATGGACTAATCCCCTTTTTTTTACTCCGCCCATTAGCAAGTTGGCTTGCTCTCCCAACCGTTTTTTCCGATTTTATCGTACCTGATTACCTTGCCCCAACCCTCAAACCACAGGTTATTCTCTTTGGGTTTCCTCGTGCGGTTTGACTTGTTTTGCCTCATCGGCAAATGCATCTCGCTGTACGCTTACCATATACTTTTATAATCTCATGGTTGCCCCTCCGGAAATGGC
>JBMOHO010000021.1:0-21462 GCA_049317805.1 Saprospiraceae bacterium | reverse complement strand
TTTCTCAAGCACGACAGCATTGCCGAGCGCATTGCGGCTTCCATGCAGTTGGCAGACCAAACCGGACGGGTGCTGGAGGTGGGTCCGGGCATGGGCATGCTCACCAAATTCCTGCTGAACAACCCGGCTTACCAAACCTGGGCCGTAGAAGCCGACCCCGACATGGTGGCCCACCTCGAAAAACAGTTTCCGCTTTGGCAGAACCGCTTGTACGTGGGCGATTATTTGCAGTTCGACGCCCCCGCGTTCATGGGCCCTGAGCCGTATGTACTCATCGGCAACTTCCCGTACAACATCTCTACGCAGATTCTTTTTAAAATGCTCGATGAACGCGCACAGGTACCCGAAATGGTGGGCATGTTCCAAAAAGAAGTAGCAGACCGGGTCGTGGCCCCTCCGGGTTCCAAAACCTATGGCATCACCAGTGTGCTGCTACAGGCTTCGTACCGCACGGAGTACCTGTTCACGGTGGAGCGCGGCTCGTTTAATCCGCCCCCACAGGTGCTCTCGGCCGTCATTCGACTCACCCGCAAAGAAAAATTTGTGCTGGACTGCGACGAAAAATTGTTTCGCACCATCGTCAAAACGGCGTTTAACCAGCGTCGAAAAATGCTGCGCAACACGCTAAAACCGTTTTTTTCGAACGAGTACCTCATGGAGAACCCGTATTTTGAAAAACGTCCAGAGACTCTGGGATGGGAAGAATATGTGCAACTGACCAATTCTAATTCCCCCGGGTTTAAACCCGGGGCTATTGTTTAAACCCATAATTCCCCCGGGTTTAAACCATAATTCCCCCGGGTTTAAACCATAATTCCCCCGGGTTTAAACCCGGGGCCATGGGGCTATTTATATGACTTACCACGACCGCGTCTACGCCGTAACCCGCCAAATACCCCGTGGAAAAGTGACTACCTACGGGCACATTGCCGATTTCCTGGCACTGGGCTCGGCGCGCATGGTTGGCTGGGCCTTGAACAACGCCTTTGCACAACCGGGCGTTCCGGCGCATCGGGTACTCAACCGAAAAGGCGAACTAAGTGGCCGAAATCATTTTGCCACACCCACCTTGATGCAGGAATTGCTTGAAATTGAAGGGCTTGAAGTGGTTGACAACCGGGTGGTAAACCTGAAAAACCACCTATGGATACCGGCTGAGGCCTTGGGTTTGGATTGGGAACTTTAAACAATGATCTAAAAAAAATAAATTTTAAGATTAACAGGCCCGTAAAATAGGTTTTACTTTTGCGAAGAAAAGCTAAACCACTTTTGCATGTCCGAAACCTTCAATATTGCAACCAGTCAAGCGGCAACATCCGCCATTACACAAGCAGTACCCATCACCATCACACAAGGCGATGGCATAGGCCCCGAAATCATGTCGGCTGTTTTGCGAATACTCCAAACTGCAGGCGCAAACATAGCCCCCGAAATGGTTGAAGTAGGGGAAAAAGTCTATCTTAGTGGAAATACGTCCGGGATACCAGAGGAGGCATGGGCCTCAATGGAACGAACGCGAATATTGCTAAAAGCACCCATCACTACCCCTCAAGGATCTGGCTATAAAAGCCTGAATGTAACCATGCGCAAGGTATTGGGCCTGTTTGCCAACGTTCGGCCCAACGTCACTTATCATCCTTTTATAGCGACCAAACACCCTATGATGGACGTGGTGATCATCCGCGAAAATGAAGAAGATTTATACGCCGGTATAGAGCACCGCCAAACCGACGAGGTGATTCAGTGCCTGAAATTGGTATCGGTTCCCGGTAGCGAAAAAATTATTCGATACGCTTTTGAGTATGCACGGGCTTATGGCAGAAAAAAGGTGACATGCATGAGCAAGGACAACATAATGAAACTAACAGACGGCATGTTTTCCCGTATTTTTCGAGAAATAGGTGCCGAATACCCCGATATTGAGCAGGAACACATGATCATTGACATAGGTGCTGCGCGACTGGCCGAACATCCCGAACGATTTGACGTCGTGGTCACCTTAAATTTGTATGGGGACATCATTTCCGACATTGTCGCCGAAGTCAGCGGTTCCATTGGATTAGCCGGCTCTGCCAATATTGGTGCTGACTTTGCGATGTTTGAAGCCATCCACGGCTCTGCGCCGGATATTGCCGGCAGAGACCTGGCCAATCCATCAGGCCTGCTGCTTGCTGCTGTTCAAATGTTGTTGCATATCGGGCAGGCAGAAGTGGCAGAGAATATTCAAAATGCGTGGTTAAAAACCTTGGAAGACGGCATACACACTGTCGACATTTATAATGAACCAAACAGCAAGCATAAAGTAGGTACACAGGCGTTTGCAGACGCCGTGATAGCCCGTTTAGGACAACAACCTGTACAACTCAAAGCAGCTGATTTCGCCAAGGCTACCAGCCGCCGCATTGTCATACCGCCAATTGGAGAGCGGCGCCGAAGCGAAAAAGTTTTGGTTGGCGTAGATGTTTTCCTGCACTGGCCCGGGCGAGACCCGAATAAACTTGGCCCCATATTGGAAAAAATTGCCGTTGGCAGCCTGCAACTCACCATGATCACCAACCGGGGCGTGAAAGTGTACCCAAATGGTCACGCTGCAACTTTTTGTACAGATCATTGGCGTTGCCGGTTTAAAGATGTCAATTTGAGCGCTTCCACTTTCAAACAAACACTTCAACTCCTTGAAATGATTCATGACGCAGGTTTGGACGTGATTAAAACCGAA
This sequence comes from Saprospiraceae bacterium, assembly GCA_049317805.1. GTDB lineage: Bacteria > Bacteroidota > Bacteroidia > Chitinophagales > Saprospiraceae > M3007. The sequence continues at coordinate 18,743 of JBMOHO010000021.1, read as the reverse complement.
AACCTGTACACTTTTGACGGAATACCTGGATTTACGCTCGGACAAGGACAATAAAAACCGATCAAATATTCAAATAATGCATCAGCGAGTCATACCGCTCGCGGTAGCCTTCCTTCGCCTGATCGTACCCATAGGTTTGTTTGATGTAGTATTCGTGCCGCACTAAGGAGGCAACCACCCGGCTGATGTCGGTGCGGTTTATTTTCAAGGTTACTTCCATCGTGTCAGACTGCGGGTTGGAAGTCACAAAAGCGCTCAGCACCCGGGCGTCTTCTTCTTCTACCAGTCGGCATACAGCGCTCATTTCGTAATCTCGGGGGGAAATTTCCAGGGTAATGATGCCGCCCGGTTCGGCAAACGACGCACAGTTGGTGAAAAACCGGAGCACGTCGCCCTGGGCCACCAATCCAAGGTAGTAACCGTCTTCATCCACCACCGGCACTGTACTCAGCCGTTGCTCGCCCATGACCCGTATGATGTCAAACACGTGGTCGTCCGGGTGGACAAATACCGGCGACATCAGCGAAAAATCGTAGGTAGCCAGGCTGTCGAACAGCGAATAGTTGAACAGGTCTTCCTCTGAAAGTACGGCAACTAATTTTTTTTCGTGCACCACAGGAAGGTGCTGCACGTGGCAGTCATTCATCCAGTAAAAGGCTTCTTTACCGGTATGCGCCAGGGTGAGTGGCAGCAGGTCATTTTGCAAAAGCGATTGAGCAGTCATGTTCAGATGGGCTGGATGAGGTTTTCAGGGCTTGACTATTTTATTTTAAACGCTAAAAACCGCCGCAGGTTTTAGGTATTCCCGTCAAATTTGGACAAAGTTATGCCGCATTACGGTAAGTTTGTGCTGCTTTTATCTCATGCCGACACAACGACAATTATTTCTGCAACACCTGGCCCAAACATCGCCCGCCCCCCTCGCTTTGGAAATTGAGCGGGCAACGGGCATGTACCTCCACGACACAGAGGGAAAAGCCTACATGGACCTCATTGCCGGCATTGGCGTAAGCAGCCTGGGCCACCGGCACCCGGTCGTGGAAGCCGCTGTGTTGGAGCAAGTAGGCAAATATTGGCACACCATGGTGTATGGGGAATATGTGCTGGCGCCGCAGGTGCGTCTGGCAACACTCCTGAGTACACTGCTCCCCGGCCTCGATTCGGTTTATCTGGTCAATTCGGGTACCGAAGCCACAGAAGGCGCCATGAAATTAGCCAAACGCGCCACCGGTCGGGCTGAGTTCGTCGCCTGCCGTTATGCATACCACGGCAGTACACAGGGCGCAGCAAGCCTCATGTGGCCCACCGATTTTACCCTCCCATACCATCCGCTGCTGCCTGGCATCAGACACATTAATTTCAACTGCGACTGGTGCTTGTCTGACATCACACAGCACACCGCCGCCGTCATTGTCGAAACGGTTCAGGCCGAGGCCGGTTTATTGTTGCCAAGACCGGAATGGTTAATGGCCTTGAGGAAGCGTTGCGACGAGACGGGGGCCTTGCTTATCCTCGACGAAATACAGGCTGGTTGCGGGCGCACCGGTCATTTATTTGCTTTTGAAGCGTATGGTATACGACCTGATGTACTGTTGCTGGCCAAAGGCTTGGGCGGAGGCATGCCCATCGGCGCCTTTTTGGCATCTGCCGAGCTGATGTCGACTTTGTCGCACACCCCGCCGCTGGGGCACATCACCACTTTTGGGGGCCATCCGGTGTCGGCCGCAGCGGCCTATGCCACCTTGAATGAACTGGCCAACGGCCCCTGGCTGGCCGAAGTACCCGAAAAAGAGGCATTGTTTCGGCACAAACTCAAACACCCGGCCATCAAAGAGCTGCGCAGCGCAGGGTTGTGGCTGGCGGTTGATTTGGACGACGCCATAAAAGTACAAACGGTGATTGCCCATTGCCTGAAGCGCGGGGTAATCACCGATTGGTTTTTGTTTAACGACCGCAGCCTGCGCATCGCGCCTCCCCTAATCATAACGCATGCGCAAATTGAGGAGGCCTGCAACGTGTTGCTGGAAGGGCTGGACCTGATTGTTTAGCCTAATTTCCTTTAATTTTGTGATACCGGCGCGACTGCCAACTGATTGACCGGCAGGATATCAACCTCCATGGTAGCAGGTATATACACAATGAAACGGTATGTTTCCTGTGCCGGCTGGCCTTTCAGGCGGATCTGTTTTTGCGCGTTGGGCGCGTCGATGCGCAACAGGTCTTTTTGAGTGGTCGACACCATGTTGTACCGGCCGGCATTGGCCAGCTCTTTGACTAAAGACGGGCTGCCACCTGGCAACGTAACGCCGATCTCGATGCGGATGCTCGCTTCGTTCCACACTTTTAAATCGACCGGCCCCGGAAGATAAAGCTGCACATGGTTCTTGCCGTCGGCGTGAAACGATTTGGAAAAAATCTGCTCTACGGTTTGAGCCATGCCAGAAACAGAAACGGCAATCATCATTAAAAATAGAAAAATGCGGAGTACCATAGCGAAACGATTTTATTGATTAAGATAATGGTGCAATATACAGATTTATTTTTCAAAAAGTCAAGTATTTGGTCAATAAATTTTTCTTTTAAAACGAAAATGCTTACGAAAAGCCTAAGGATGAGGCAATATGACTTTTGTGTTAACCTGCCATGATTGGCCACAAGGCATGCTATCTTCGCTCCAATTTAGCCATTAGACGCTTTTTGTTATGAAAAATGCTCGATTTCTCCTGTTTATGGCCGCTTTGTTTTGCACGACAAAAGCGGTTTTTGCTCAAAAACAACTGCAATCGGGGCCTATGGTTGGTTATGCCGACATGCGAGAGGTATTGCTGTGGGCGCAAACCAAAAAGTCCGCCAAGGTGCATTTTACCTACCGGGAAATGGCAGACGGTGCCAAAAAGCATAAAACGGAAAAGGTGCGGACTGAAGCCTCAACCGGTTTCACGGCCAAATGCATCGCCAACGAGGTGGAGCCAGGCCGAACATACCACTACGACCTCCACATCAACGGCCGCAAAATCAAACGCCCGTACGACACCCGTTTCAAATCCCAAACCCTGTGGCAGTACCGCACCGATCCGCCAGCCTTCACGGTGGCAGCCGGCAGTTGCGCATACGACAGCGAAGAACAATACGACCGACCCGGCAAATCGTACGGCAGCGAGTTTTTTATTTTCAACAGCATCCATGCCAAACAACCCGACTTGATGTTGTGGCTGGGCGACAATGCGTACTACCGCGAACCCGATTGGTCTACCCGTACCGGCATGTTGCACCGCTTTACCCATGCACGCTCACAACCCGAACTCCAGCCGCTCCTGGCCAGTTGCAGCCAATATGCAGTCTGGGACGACCATGATTACGGGCCCAACGACAGCGACCGCAACTGGCCGCACAAAGAGACTGCCTGGGAAGTTTTTCGCGCATTCTGGGGCAATCCAACCTACGGGCTGGAGGGCCAAAAGGGGATCACCACCTTTTTTCAGTACAACGACATTGATTTTTTCCTGTTAGACGACCGGTATTTCCGAACTGCAAACGACTGCGAAAGCTGTCCGCGCACGCTGCTGGGTGAAAAACAATTGGCCTGGTTGATGGAAGGCCTCGCTGCCAGCAAAGCGCCGTTTAAGATGGTGGTCATCGGCGGACAAGTGCTCACCACCAACCCCTCACACGAAAGCTATTTCAACTTATTTCCGGCCGAAAGAGAACTCATTTTGGCCCACATAGCCCGCGAAAACATCAAAGGCGTGGTGTTTGTGGATGGTGATCCGCACTTCACCGAACTCAGCATGCTCACCAACGAAAAGGGCAACAAGGTGTACGACCTTACCTGCTCATCGCTCACCGCAGGATCATTTACCGATGCGGCTACCAAAACCAAAAATGCCAACCGGGTGGAAGGTACGCTGGTGAATACACACAATTTTGCCCTGTTGCAGTTTAGCGGCCCCCGCACAGCGCGCGTGCTCACGGTGTCCGTGTTTGACAACAAGGGCAATGAATTGTGGAAAAAGGTGCTGGAGCCATAGTTATATTATCTTTGCGTCATGGATGCATCTATGAGCCCGGTAGGCGTAATGGGGGCCGGCAGCTTCGGTACGGCTGTGGCCAATTTGTTGGCTCAACACGCCGATGTAATGCTGTTTAGCCGCAAAGAAGAAACGGTAGAGGCCATCAACACCTCTCATCGACACCTGGAGCAAAATTTGTCGCCCCGGATTCGCGCTACCGACGACCCTCAGGAACTCGCCGAACGCTGCAGTTTGTTGTTCCCGATAGTGCCGTCAACCGCTTTTCGCAGCACCATGCAAATGCTTTCGCCCTTTTTGCGGCCCTACCACATCGTGATACACGGCACCAAAGGGTTTGACCTGATGGGCCTCAAAGAGTCGGATTTAGACCACTCGGACGTGGTGCTTACGCGCGCCAACGTGCGCACCATGAGCGAGGTGATTGGCGAAGAAAGTTGTGTGGTGCGCGTAGGCTGCTTGTCGGGCCCTAACCTGGCCCTTGAAATTTTAGCCGGGCAGCCGGCAGCCACCGTGGTTGCCAGCCGATTCAAAGAAGTCATCAAAGCCGGGCAAACGGCGCTAAACAGCCCCAATTTTCACGTTTTTGGCTCTTCTGACCTGCTGGGGGCCGAACTGGCTGGAGCATTGAAAAACATCGTGGCCCTGGGTTCGGGCATTTTGGGCGGCCTGGGGTTGGGCAGGAACATTCAGGGACTGCTGATTGCCCGCGGGTTAGCCGAAATGGTTTATTTTGGCAACGCCATGGGTGCCGACAGCAAAGCGTTCATGGGCGTAGCGGGCATAGGCGATCTGGTGGCCACGGCTACCAGCACCAACAGCCGCAACTACAGCTTTGGCATGCGCATTGCTAAAGGCGAGAGCGCATCGGAGATCCGGGAAAGCATGACCGAATTGGCTGAAGGGGTGCGCACCTTGCGCATTGCGCACCAATTGGCCCGCCACCTCAAATTGAGGGCGCCCATCACCGATACCCTGCACGCAGTGGTGTTTGAAGACCTGCCTGTTCAAAGGGCTCTGGAGTACCTGATGGGTTATCCGTATGCCGTTGATGTTGATTTCCTGTAAATTTGGGTTACTTTTGTAGGATCATAGTGCCCAACCTAATCTGATATGCGTTTTCCGGCCTTTTGTCTTTCCTTTTTTTTTCTGGGTTCAACCACCATGCTCAGCGCACAGGTGGAACAGCAGGCGTATCCGCAACAGAACAACGCGCCCCTGTACTGGCAACAAAACACTGCGCCGCAAAACAGGTTGTCCGGCCCCCCGCCCTGCTATGAATTGTATTGGGAACAAGGCATAGAAGCCCGGCGCAGCGGCGACCACAAAACGGCGCTGGATGCTTTCCATAAAGCAGCAGACTGTGCCGATTTCCCGGATGATCAACAACTGCGCGACGACCTGAAGGTGCTCATCGCGCAGGCCCTTCGAGCCCTGGAACGCGCGCGCATGCCCGCAACCAACGGCGAAGTACCCCGAAGAAGCCACGTGTACAGCAGGACGTACCTCCGTAACAGCGATCCCAATTGCTTTCAAATAACCCGCTCAGAAGCCGATCGGGCTTTTGCCGACAGTTGCTGGGACGACGCGGTGAACCTGTACCGCGCCGCCAAAAGCTGCGACGACGCCAACCAAACGCTGCGCCTCGACATGGATGAACGCATACAGGCGTGTCGCGAAGCAGCCGAAGACGAACTGCGGGCCAGCGAACAAAAGGCCGTACGCCGCGAACGACATGCCATCGCGTCAAACCTGGCCGCACAGGCCCGCAACCTGTTGAAAGCTTCAGACCGGTCTATGGCTTACCGATTAGCCGACTTTGCCAACGAATACGTAGCACCGGCTTTGGAAGACAACGCCGAGTGTCTTCAGGCCATGTACGACGCGTGGTACTATTCGCCGGAACAACACGCCGAATTGCTCGGAGGAGAGGCCTTACAAGCCCCGTTTTGCTACCAGTTAAAAGAAAACCTCGAGCAATACAGTTTTATCCATTTCACCGGCGAAACCTCCTCCGCGCAACTCCTCGTATTTGCGCCCCTCGAACACCGCCTGTACCGCTGGAATACTGAAACGTTTACGCCCATTCCTTCTATACCCATACCGGAAACCTTTATTCGGATGGAAGCGCCCTCCAGGGAAGGCGTGCTGCTTTTCGCGGCCGACAGAGAATACCTGCTTTGGCAAAGCCCGTCGGTGCAACACCAGTTTACTGTGCCCGACACCAAGGCGCATTGTTTCGGCAACGACGGAAACCATTTTTATTACTGGGACGCCGTAGCGCGCAATGTGGTGGAACTCGACCTGTCGTTTATGCTGAGCGCACGCAAGGGCGGTGCGCGAAAGGCCCAGGACAGGGTGGTACTGAATTGCATGGATGGCCATGTGGAGTCGCTCAACATGCATAAAAACCAGCTTTGGGTAGGCTTTAAAGATCGTTATGAATTGTGGGATATGAACACCCAAACCCGCCTGCGTTGCATCACGCTCTTGTTGCCAAACCACTTGCAGTTGCAAAAGCGTTATTTGTTGCCAGAAATGCCCGGCATTGTGGTAGAAACCGACACCGCAGCCATGTACTGTGCGATACCGGTTGGGGTCGACACCATTTGGGGCAAGGTGATGTTGCCGGGCACGCCCATGGCATACGCAGACGGGTTGGGCTTGTCAGCTCATTTTATTGAACTAAATGAGTCCACGGGAAGCAGTTCTCTGCGTGTGGCTTTTGGCCAGGCTTCCTCTCGGAGCGACAAACTGTTGATGCGCAACCTCCGCGATGGCAAGCCTCAATACAGTGCCTTTTTGCAACCTGGCGACTTGTTCCCCCTTCATTCCGGATCTTTTTCGCCGGATGGGCATTTTTTTGCTGCCATCAACGATGAAGGGATGCTCAAGCTTTGGGTGCTCAAGGATGCTGCAACTCAAATGGCCTTCCCGATTGCGCGCAACAGCGGCGGAGCTTTGAATGCCAACACCCAAAATTTCGGGCTGATGCAAAACCAGAACCTGAGCATCGCCACCCTTAGTCAACCACAAAACCCGCGGTATGTGCCCCTGCCCGAAGCCGGCAACCTGACGCTGCTGTCCATGAACGGCAATTGGGCCTTATATGCCACCGATCAAGATACACTCGTTGCGCTTGATTACGTCCGCAACATTCGGCGGACGCAATATGCACCGTTTATACAAACGGAAAGGGCTGCGGCCATTGATGCTTCCACCCAAAAGCTGGTGTATGCTTCTGCGCGAAGCGAACTTGTAGTGCGGGATCTCGTTTCCGGACAAATACAACACACCTTGCCCGGTCATTTTACGGCAGTGGCACCGATAACGGGCGGGCAGTATCTGGTGGTGCAACAGTTGGCCACCGAATTCAACCAGACCCAGCAAACCCTGGCCCGCGTTTGGAATCCCGACAGCCGCGAGGACAAACTGCCCGTGGTACGGCTGCACAGCTTTTTCATCGAACAAACCTGCGTGTCGGCCTCAGGACGCCTGGCCGCATTCACTGATGGCAGCGAAATACGTTTGTTTTCTCTCGACAACCTGCTGGACGAACAGGTGCGCCTCAACAACTACAACTACCGGCTCGTGCGCAAAATGTTGTTTTCGCCCGATGAAACTGCGCTTGCCGTAGAATACAACGATGGTTCTGTGGTGTTTTGGGAATTGGCGACCGGACAGTGGCGTTTTCACCTGGTGAAGCCTGCCGGTGCCCAATTTTCCAATTTGTTTGACCTGGGCATTGCGCCAGATGCGCGTTGTTTGTACCAATTGTCGGATGACAACCTGTATAAACGCTGGCTGAATCCCGACAGCATACGCGCGACGCTCATCAGCAGCCAGCGGCCCATGGTGGCTTTTCAACCGGTGCAAATACGCGACCTCAACCTGGAGCGCGCGTTGTTGTACCCTGGTAATTTTGAGCGATTAGCCAACTCGGACGACATCCCGCTCATCCGCTCGTTTTTCGATTTTACCGCGAGCAAGCCCTGAACAGCAACAACATTGCTGCGGTGCGGGAATATTGTTCGCGCGCTTTTGCGCTGTACGAGCGCCTTGATCCGGGGGTACAACGGGCGTTGCGCAACACCATGATTGACATGTACCGCGATTTCCACTGGAAATTGTTGCTGCGCAGCCAGACCGATGAAGCGGCCAAGGTGATGCAGCTGGTGAACAAACAATTTGACAAGCCGGATGAAGCCGTGCTGGCCGACGCCCACACGGCCTTGTTGAAAAACAATTTGCCCCAGGCTGCTCAAGGGTATGCGCGGTGGATCAGCGAACGCTATGCCACAGCCCTGGAAGATTTCATGTTTGACGAGTCGATGCGCCGCCTTGAACAGGATTTTGTCCAGTTGGCTGAATACGACTTGTTGGAACCCGGACAAATGGCTTGTGCCTGCGCGGCTTTATCCGACTTTTCCTCGTCGCCCGCTTTGTGTTCTGGGCCGCAGGCGAGCCTCACCAAGTGGCTGCCGGCCGCAGAGGGAAACACGTATAGTCTTTTGCGCGAGCTGTACCACGCCAAATCGTTCAGCAGGCCCGCTGAACGCGCTCGTTTTTTGGAAAATGCGCAGCAATTCCTGCTTACACGAAGCTCATTCAACGACTATAGCCTGTACAACCAGGTGGCGCGTCAATTGTCTGATGTGTATGTGGAGCTGGGTGAATTTGAGCAAAACATGCCCCCTTCGGAAGCGTATTTCATGCGGGCGATTGAACTGCTGGAAAAACCTGCGCCAGATGCCTACGCAGAGCGGCAGCGCCTGGAAAGGCTGATTCTTGCCCGTCGCCGCCTGATTGAGCGCAAATTGCTCACCGGCAACGGCGTGGGCGCCCAGGCCCTTTGCCTGCAAAGCGTACAGAACTACAACGACCTTGTGCGGCCTGCGCGAGACTCTTTTGAAATCAAACGGATGCGCAGCGATCTGGAGTCTGGCTTGTACGAACAGCTTGGAAGGGCTTATTTGCTGCTTGGCAGGCCCAAAGACGCCCGCATGGCTTTTCAAATGGCCGATTCGATCCTCCCGGGCGGGCTCAACGCATACTATTTTGCCCACACCGAACTGATGGAAGGCCACTACGCAGAGGCCCTCGCGCTGTATAAAAGCGAAGAAGGCATATACAGTGAAGCCGTGTACGGGAAAGTGGCGTCTGATCTGGAACAACTGGGGCGGGTTTTGCCTGAGCGGGCCGACAGCATCGAGGCGTTCATGCGGCAGTTGAGCGGGGCCATCAAAGCGAGCAATCCGGAATTAGACAGCCTGGAGATGGCGTATCAGTATCGGTTTCTGGCCTTCCCCCGGGCATATGCCGACGACAACTGGCGGCTTGCTTTGTTTCATTGTGAGCGCCTGCTGATGGTTTCGGAAGCCAAAGTAAACATGCGGGAATCCCCGGATTTCTGGAAAGACCGCTGGTTAGACGCCCACTTGAATATGGCATACTGCTTGTTGTTTCAGCAACCGCTGGACAGCGCGAAGTTGTCGCGCGCCATCCGGTATTCATTGGATGCCGACCGATACGTGGCCATGCAGTATCCGCAGTACCCCAACGCTGCCATATTGAAAACCAATCTTGCTCATGCCTATTGGCTCCGAAACCGTCCGTACGACCGGCGCAAGGCCATCGACATCTATTTCGGGTTCCTCCGCGACTTTAGCTCGCGTGGTGAAGCGTTTGAATACTTGTTAAAAGATTTCCGTGATTTGCACCGGAATGGCGTGGTTTTTCCGGGTTTGACCGATTTGGTGGAGGCTATTCGGCCCGAAAATATTAAATTGACAGACGAAGAGTGGCGCAAGATGGGGATTGAACCCTTTCGTTGATAACATATTCCGTACATTTGTCCGCCCAAGCGCATGTATATGACATCACTTTCTACTGTACTGCAAGAAACGGAAACATTTATTTTCGAGTTTTTTGAGCAGCATTTTGAGCCCAAATACGTTTTCCATAACCTGGAACATACCGAACAAACCGTTGCGGCAGCCCGAACCATTGGCGAAGGTTGCCAATTGGGCGAGCGTGACATGGCTTTGCTGGAACTGGCCACCTGGTTTCACGACACCGGTTACGCCACCGGTCCTGAAGGACACGAAGAGCGCAGTTGTGACCATGCCGACCGGTTTTTGCGCGGAAAAATTTCAGATGAAGACCTGGAGCAGGTTTTTGGCATGATCCGCGCCACCAAAGTGCCACAGGCCCCTCAAAACCTGCTGGAAGAGATCATCAGCGACGCCGACCTGAGCCACCTCGGTATGGATACATACTGGGATCGAACCGGCAAGCTGCGGCAGGAGTTTATCCTGACCCGCGAAATGGTGATGAGCGAACAAGCCTGGATTGAATTTGAGCTGGATTTTATGCTGCGCCACGAATACCATACCGTGGTGGCGCGAGAAATGTTCAATAAACGCAAGGCAAAACACATCAAACGCCTGTTGAAACAAAAACGGCGCCTGAGCCCAGATAAAGCCCCGACCGTAGAGGAGCTTGAATTGTTTGACGACGTGAGCAACAACAAAGAAATAGGCAAGTTTTTGCGAGAAGAAGAGATGGCGCTGAAAATCAGCAGCTTCGGGCGTGGTGTCGAAACCATGTACCGCACCACGTACAGAACCCACACCAACCTGAGTTCGCTGGCCGACAGCAAGGCCAACCTCATGTTGTCGGTCAATGTGATTGTGATCTCCATTCTGGCGTCTAACCTGCTCCCGAAATTGCAGGATAACCCCGATTTGCGGTTGATTATTCCGACCGTATTGCTGACGTTGACCTGCCTGTTGTCCATGATTTTTGCTACACTGAGCACTCGGCCCAAGGTAACAGAGGGCAAAGTAGCGCGGGAAGATGTGATCAACCGGACGGCCAACCTGCTGTTTTTTGGTAATTTTCACAAAATGTCGCTGGAAGAGTTTCAGTGGGGCGTCAATGAAATGCTCAAAGACCCCGAATACCTCTACGGCTCCATGAGCAAAGACCTTTATTTTCTGGGCATTGTACTGGCTCAAAAATACGAGTACCTCAGTTACTGTTACAACATCTTTATGTACGGCTTAATCATTTCCGTGTCGTCTTTTGGCATTGCTTTTTTGTTTTAAGCCGCCTGCAACCAAATTGAAGACAGATTTACTGTCCTTTTTCAATTTTACCGCCGATTGTCCAAAGCACTAGTCATCATACCAACGTACAACGAACGCGAGAATGTGGAAGCCATCATTCGGGCTGTCTTTGCGTTACCTGAACCGTTAGAGGTCCTTATTGTCGACGATGGTTCGCCCGATGGTACGGCCAACATTGTCCGCCAACTTCAAGAAACCCATTTTCCAGGTACGCTGCACCTGTTGGAGCGCAGCGGCAAGCTGGGCCTGGGTACAGCCTACATCGCCGGTTTTCGATGGGGGTTGGCGCGTGATTACGCGTATATTTTTGAAATGGACGCCGATTTTTCGCATGACCCAAACGATTTGCTGCGCCTGCTGGCTGCCTGCCGCGATGATGGTGCCGACGTATCGGTTGGTTCGCGGTATTGCCGGGGCGGCAAACTGGAAAACTGGCCCTGGGATCGCATCGTCCTGTCGCGTGGAGCTTCCATGTATACCAGCCTGATTCTTTGGATGCCCGTGGCCGATCCGACCGCCGGGTTTGTGTGCTACCGGCGCGAGGTGCTTGAAACCATGAACCTGAACAACATCCGGTTCATCGGCTATGCCTTTCAAGTAGAAATGAAATACACCGCCTATCGGCTCGGTTTCCGGATCAAAGAAGTGCCCATCACCTTCAAAGACCGCGAAAAAGGCCAATCAAAAATGTCCCTTCACATCATCCGCGAAGCCATGCTGGGCGTGTTCCAGATGCGTTTTCGGTCATATTCAAACTGATCATGTTTATTTCCGGCATTCAACAAATCGGCATCGGAGTATCCGACGTCCATGCGGCTTTTAAATGGTACAGGCAGCAATTAGGCATGGACGTGCCCATTTTTGAGGAAGCGGCCGAAGCCGGGCTGATGTTGCCGTATACCGGCGGCCAACCCCGCAGCCGTCATGCCATATTGGCCCTCAACCTGCAGGGCGGCGGCGGCATGGAAATATGGCAATACACCAGCCGCACACCCGTACCCCCCGCATTCGAACCCCAATTGGGCGATCTGGGCATACACATCGGCAAAATCAAGTGCAAATCGGCAACCGACGCCTTCGATTTTCTACGCCGTAAAAACGTTCAAATACTGACCAATCCGGCGCCGCGTCTGGACGGACGGCCGCATTTTCACTTGCGCGACCCCTGGGGCAATGTGTTCGAACTGGTGGAGGCCGATGACTGGTTTGCCCCAAACCAGCCCTTCCCTACCGGCGGCGTGTACGGGGCCCTCATTGGGGTGTCAGACATGGAGCGGTCTATCCGGTTTTACAAAGACGTGCTCGGATATGATACTGTGGTGTACGACCAAACCGGCGCTTTTGAAGACTGGGTCGGTTTGGCAGGCGGGTCCGGACGCTTCCGGCGGGTGCTGCTTCGCCACAGCCAACAACGCCGGGGCGCATTCAGCCAACTGCTCGGTGCCTCCGAAATCGAGTTGGTGCAAGCGCTTGATCATACACCCCGGCGCTTGTTTCAAGACCGTTTTTGGGGCGATTTGGGCTTTATCCACCTTTGTTTCGACATCATGGGCATGGCCGAGATGAAAACACACTGCCAAAACCTGGGCCATCCATTTACGGTGGATTCCAGCGGCAGTTTCGACATGGGCGAAGCGGCCGGGTATTTTGCCTACATTGAAGACCCCGACGGCACGCTCATCGAATTTGTAGAAACGCACAAAATTCCCATCATCAAATCACTGGGCTGGTACCTGGATTTGCGCAAGCGCAGTCGTCCGGAGGCTTCGCTGCCAAAGTGGATGCTCAAGGCACTGGGACTGGGACGGGTGCGCTAAGCGCTTGAAACAAAAAAGGTATGCCGGTTAATTTGATCAAGGAATGGGTTTTTTATGGTTTGCGCCGCAGTTTAGGGGTCATGCGCCTGGAGACGGTGAGCCGATACCGCCTGGCCAAGGCGTATTATGTGTTGCGCCTCACTTGGGTGCAGCGCTTGCGGTCTATGGTGTTTATTGGGCTGGGGGTCATGGCGGCGGCTTTCGGGCTGGAGTCCTTTCTGATACCCAACGGGTTTATTGATGGCGGCGTAACGGGCATTTCCCTGTTGTTGACCAAGATCAGCGGCGTCTCTTTGTCGGTTTGGATATTGGTGATCAACTTGCCGTTTATCGTACTGGCCTATTGGCAAAACGGGCCCCGGTTTGCGCTGCGCAGCATTCTGGCCATCTTTTTTTTGGCCCTGGTGGTCGCCACCGTGCATTTTCCCATCTTGACCAACGACAAATTGTTGATCGCCACATTTGGCGGTTTTTTTCTGGGCATGGGCATTGGACTGGCGGTGCGGGGTGGCGCTGTACTGGATGGCACCGAAGTGCTCGCCATTTACCTCAGCCGAAATTCCGGTTTGACGGTGGGCGACATCATCCTGATGTTCAACATCCTCATTTTTGGCGTGGCCGCCTGGCTGCTGGGCATTGAGGTGGCGTTGTATGCCATTTTGACCTATCTGGCGGCTTCTCGGACGATTGACTTCATCATTGAAGGTGTGGAGGAGTACATTGGCGTAACGATTGTGTCGTCGCACCATGAGGAAATACGGATGATGCTGGTTCAAAAAATGCAGCGCGGCGTCACGGTGTATAGTGGTTTGCGCGGGCATGGCAAACGCGGCGATTTGCATCAAACCGAAATCCTGTTCACCGTCATCACCCGACTGGAAATTGCCCGCATTCAGCATGAAATCGAAAAGCTGGATCCCAATGCTTTTGTGGCCATGCACAGCGTGAAAGACATCCGCGGCGGCATTGCTAAAAGGCGGCCGTTAAGCCACTGAAACACACCACAAACGCTTATCTTTGATCCATGTTTCGCTATGTGCTCCGGCGTATTTTATGGGCAATACCCACTTTATGGGTGGTGTCGCTGTTGATTTTCGGATTGAGCCGGCTTAGTCCGCGCGATCCGGTGCGCGATCTTAACGGCGACGAAAACGGCATGAGCAACGATCTGATGCACCAGGCCCGCTTGTACGCCACCAACGCTGCAAACCTTGGGCTTGATAAGGCGCCGTTTTATTTTTCCATCCAACCCGGATGTCTTTCCGACACCATGTACCGCATTTTTCCGCCCGAACGGCGCCAGCGTTTGCGCGCGCTGGCCCTGGAATGCGGCGACTGGCCTCCTGTTGCGGCTTATGACCGGGCGTTGAACGACTGGCTTGGGGCGCTGAACCGTTTGCCCGACAGTTTGGACGGCTCAACCACCCTGCGGCTCCAGGGCAACATGCTTTGGCGTGCATCTACGCTTGAAGAGGCGCTGACCCTGACACAAGACCTGAAGCCCGACTCCCCTGTGCGCGAGGAACAACAACGCCTGCTTTTGGCGACAAATGCCCTTCGGGAAACAGCCACAAGGCGCAATCCATGGCCCGTGCGTTGGACGTGGCATGGCGCCGACAATCAATATCACCATTGGTTAAGCGGTTTTTTGCGCGGCGAAATGGGCCGATCGGTGGTGACACGCCGTCCGGTGGGGCGCGCCCTCTACGCCGCTTTGTGCATCACGCTCACCATCAACGGCTTGGCCATGCTATTGGCTTTCGGGGTATCGGTTCCTTTGGGCGTCTATTTGGCGCGCCGGAAAGATGAATGGCCCGACCGGCTGGGCCAAACGCTGTTGCTGGCCGTGTACACCATGCCCACTTTCTGGCTCGGTGCTGTGTTGATTTTGTTGTTTGCCACACCGGGCATGGGCTTGCATTGGCTTTCCGGGTCGTCTATTAAGCCCTGGGATTCTGATGCCGAGCCTTTTGTAAGCTGGCTGATGCGCAACGGCTCCCGCTTGTTGTTGCCTGTGTTGACGCTGAGTTTGCACGTGATGGCGCTCCTTGCCTTGCAAATGCGCAGCAGCATTGTGCGCACCTTTACGTTGCCTTTTTTGCGTACGGCATACGCAAAGGGTTTGCCGGAGGCGGCTGTGGTGTGGCGGCACGGGTTGCGCAATGCGTTGTTTCCCATGATCGCCTTGCTGGCGCAGGTATTGCCGGCCATTTTTGGCGGCGCGCTGGTGTTGGAGTACTTGTTTCAGGTGCCCGGAATGGGTTCAATGACCCAGGAAGCGTTTTTAGCGCGCGATTTTCCGGTGCTTTTTGCCATCACCATGCTCAGCGCCGGGGTCACCATTGTAGCCAACCTGCTGGCCGATGTGCTGTATGCGTGGCTGGATCCGCGGGTGCGTTTTTAGGGCCTGTTTTTGTTTTTTGAACTGTTGGGCACCGGATATTTCCTGGCGTATTCCTGCGCCTTGGGAACCAGTTCTTTGAGGCGCTGGCTGCGTTTGTCGGGGTCAGGGTGGGTGCTGAGGAATTCAGGCGGAGCGCCGCCGCCCTCGGCCATGCGTTGCCAGAAAGGGGCCGCTTCGTTTGGGTTGTAGCCAGCCATGGTCATCAGGTAGAGACCAATTTCGTCGGCCTCTGATTCGTGTTTGCGGCTAAAGGGCAGCAAAACGCCCGCTTGTGTGGCTATGCCCGCCGAAGTCAACACCAGATCCCGGGTTTCGCGCGGCTTTTGCGACATAGCGACATCCAGCGAAACGAGTCCAATGTTGGCCAGAATACCCTGGCTCATGCGCTCGTTGCTGTGCTTGGCCAGGGCGTGCGCTATTTCGTGTCCCATCACCACGGCGAGGGCGTCTTCGTTTTTGGTCACGGGGAGTATGCCTGTAAACACCACCACTTTGCCGCCAGCCATGCAAAAGGCATTCACGCTCGGATCATCCACCACGTTAAACTCCCAGGCAAATTCCTGCAATTCACTCGTTTTTCCGGTGGCCTTGTAGTATACTTCCACCGCTGCACGGAGGTCGTTGCCCACCCGGCGCACCAGATCTACCTGCGACCCGGAGTTAAGCGTTTTATTTTGGCTTAAATAATTTCGGTATTCGGTAGCGCTGAGGCTGTTGATGTTTTGGTTTGGGATAAGGTTGAGGGAAGACCGGTTGGTCATCACTGTTTTGCTGCAAGACCACCCGAAGAGGGCCAGGGCCAAACTGAAGAAAATGATTCGTTTCATGGTATTGGTGGTAAATGGTCAACACTGCCTTTTTGCAAATATGCACAAATCAAACGACAAAACCAAATCAAAAAACTCGGGCATTCTGAAAATTTTAACACTTTACCCGTAACAAATCGAATAGAAATGGCGTCTTTTATACTGTCCAGGTACTTATTATCTCTTTTTGAACCGTTTGCAACCACCTTACCACCATCATATGGCCGGACCGACCTTTACCCGACGCGACCTTTTTCGCAAATTCGCCCAAAAATACCACTTGCCGCCACTGCCCGAGCCTGCATTTCTCCCCATGGATGCCGGGTTTGAAGCAGAAAGTACCCTTACCATTTCGGGTGGCCTCACGCCATATGCTGGCCCCTGGGCTTACGAACAGGCGGCGCACCTGCTCCGGCGCATCTCGTTTGGTGCCACCAAAAGCCAGGTAGAGGCACTCGCAACCCTCGGCAGCGCCGATGCGGCGGTAGACAGGGTGCTGGACGTGCCGACTAACCTGCCTGCACCACCGATCAACAACTACAACAATCCGGAATTTACCGACCCTGTGGTGCAGCCGGGCGACACATGGGTGAATGCGCCGATCGACTTTAGCGGCGAAACAGAGTTCTATCGGATAGAAAGCTGGCGTGGCTGGTGGATTAACCTGATGGTGGAATCGCCGCCCGATATCCGGGAAAAAATGACGCTTTTCTGGCACAACCACTTCGCCGTGCGCACCGAAGCGGTGTTTTTTGGCCGCGCCATTTACCAGCACAACCAATTGCTGCGCCAAAACGCTTTGGGCAACTTCAAATCGCTGGTCAAGGCAGTTACCATTGACCCGGCAATGCTCGTTTTCCTCAACGGATATTTGAACGCTGCCGCTGCACCCGATGAAAACTACGCGCGCGAATTGCAGGAACTGTTCACCATTGGCAAAGACAACCCGGACCATTACACCGAAGAAGACGTACAGGAAGCCGCACGGGTGCTCACTGGCTGGCGCATCAATGTGACAGACGTCAGCAGTTTTTTCAACCCGCTCGATCACGATTTTGGCCAGAAAAAGTTTTCCGCGTTTTACAATGGCACCGTCATCAACGGCAATTTGAGCGGCAGTGCGGAGCTGGATGACCTGCTCGACATGATTTTTCAGAAAAACGAAGTGGCACTTTACACCTGCCGCAAATTGTATCGCTTTTTTGTGTATTACAAGATAGACGCCGCGACCGAAACCAACGTCATTGAACCGCTGGCGCAAATTTTCCGCGACAACAACTACGACATCCGCCCGGTCGTGGAAGCACTCCTGAAAAGCGAGCATTTTTTCAACGCCCTCCAAACAGGCTGTTACATCAAGAATCCGTTGGACCACGTGTTGGGCGTCTTGCGCAATTTCAACACATCGCTGCCCGGCTCTACTTTGTACGACGAGTGGCTCATGCGCCTGTACATCAATTATTTCACCGGAACCCTGCAAATGCTGCCCGGCGATCCGCCCAATGTGGCCGGTTGGCCCGCCTACCGCCAGTCGCCCGCGTTTTACCGATACTGGATCACGGGCGACACGCTGCGCAACCGCAACGTATACACCGACGCCCTTACACTGGCCAATATCCCTACGGAAAACGACGCGCTCAAAATCGATCACATTGCCTTTGCCGCTCAGTTTGACAACCCGCAGGACCCGAACGCCTTGCTCGACGACGCCTTGCGCCTGCTGTTGCCCATGCCCATTTCTGCCGTCAAGAAAAACCTGCTCAAAAGCATCCTGCTCTCCGGCCAGGCCAACGATGCCTACTGGACCATCGCGTGGAACGACTACGTCAACAATCCCTCCAACCAGATGGCGTATGATACGGTGTGGTTCCGCCTCGCTTTTCTGCACAAGTATATTCTCAACCTCCCCGAATACCAATTGGCATAACCCTCCAATATTCCACACTGCTCAATTTGTATCCTATGCATCGTCGACAATTTCTACAATATACCGGCATGGCTGCAGGCGCCGCCGCCTTTCCGTTCAAGGGTTTTTCCATGAACCCCATGCCCCGACTCCCCTTGTTGCAAGCCCTCGCAGCGGCCGGAAACCCCTACAACCGGGTGCTGGTGCTGGTGCAATTGACGGGCGGCAACGATGGCCTGTCTACTTTCATTCCCCTGGATCAGTACAGCAAGCTGGCGCAGGTGCGCCAAAATGTGCTCATTCCTGAAAACCAGGTATTGCCCTTAACGGGCGTACCCAACAGCGGTTTTCACCCCAAAATGACCCACATGCGGGGGCTATTCAACGATGGCCTCATGTCTATTGTGCAAAACGTGGGTTATCCAAATCAGGATTACTCCCACTTTCGGTCGACCGACATCTGGATGTCCGGTTCAGACTCCGACGAATACATTGAAAGCGGCTGGCTGGGCCGCTACCTCCAGTCTGAATACCCGACTTATCCCAATGGCTTCCCCAACGCAGACATGCCCGACCCATTGGCCATTCAGATCGGCTCGGTCATTTCACTGGCCCTCATGAGCAGCGCCGGACCCATGGGTTTTGCCATCAG
>JBMOHO010000020.1:0-22238 GCA_049317805.1 Saprospiraceae bacterium | reverse complement strand
ACAAGCCCCTGCGCTCGAAAAAACGCCAGCGTTGCAAGCAGAACTGCGGAAATTAGATCAACTCAAAAGCAGCAAACTCAACGCAGAGGCCCGACAACGCGAATTGGTGGAGGCCAAACAGCAAAAAGACGCCATAGCATCAACCCTCGCTGCGTTGCAGGGTGCCGCCGACAACCTCCGCGTCAAAAACGCCGCCTGGGAAGCCGTTCTGGCCGAAAAAAACGCCGCACAACAAGCCGTTGAACATTTGCGTGAAGTCTACAACGACCTCAAAGGCCAAATGGCTGCCCTCAACGCCCGCATCGGCGAACGAGACGCCCAGATAAATGCCCTGCGCAGCATCGGCAAAAACGGCGAATGCCCCACTTGCTTCCAACCGGTGCTCCAAGCGTACGACAAGGTGCTCGAACGCCTGCTCGCCGACATTGCCGATCTGAACAACCGGGAAAAAACAGCCATCTTGGCCCAACAGGAAACGACCGAAAACGAAGGCAAAAAACGGCGCAAACTCCTGGAAGAAAAGGAACAACAACTGCAAATGCTTCGGGAAAACCAAACCCGGCTGGAAGAAGTGGAGAAGCAAATCAGGCAGGAAAAGCAGCATGCCGAACAGTTGGACGCCGGCATCGTGCGCATTCAGGCCATCATAGATGCCATTGGGCCTGTAGCCGTAGACGAAGCCCGTTACCATGCGCTCAGCAAGCAGTTCATGGAACTGGAACCCCGTTTTGAACAATACCGGAAAGAGATCGACTATATCCGCCGCGAATTGCCCTCCTCCCAGAGCCTGCTCGACCAAACGAGCGTACAGCTTCGGCAAACCGAAACACAGCGCCATGAAACCCTGCTGGCGCAACAACAACTGGCCTTCCGGCAGGATGAATACGACCGCGCGTTTACGGCTTTTTCCGGATTCGATCAGAAACGGAAGGCGCACTTTGAAGCGGTGCAGCACCTCACCGGGCAACAGCACGAAGCCTTGCAAGGCTTGCGCCGCATTCAGGATAAACTGGCACAACACGCGTACATCAACGCCTCCATTGCCGAGAAACAAGCCGAACAAGACATCCTGGAAAAATTATCGGAATTGCTCCGGCAGTTTAAATCCGACATCCTGGAAAGGGTAAGCCCCGCCATTTCCAATTATGCCGGCAACCTGTTCAGCCGCATCACCAAAGGCAAATACGAAGGCATCCGCGTCGATGACAATTTTGAGTTCGCCATTGCCGACGGGGGCGTGTTTTATCCCATCGAACGATTCAGCGGCGGAGAGATTGATCTGGCCAATTTTTGCCTGCGCATCGCCATCACGCACAGCATCATGGAGCTGAATGGCAACGGGCAATCTGTTGAATTTCTGGCTTTTGACGAGATATTTGGAAGCCAGGACGAGGAGCGGCGCCACGAAATGATGGTGGCCTTGCATTACTTGCAGGAACAATTTCGGCAGATTTACATTATATCGCACATGGAAAGCCAAAAGGACTATTTCCCCCACATCCTAGAAGTGCACTCGGCGACCGACGGCAGCACAGCCGTTTGGCGTTAATCATTTGTCAATAAGGGCGTGTTTAAGGGTGCTTTATGTAGAAGTAAATACTTTTGCGCCACATTTCAACGTTTTACCCACACATCAACCGTTCATTTTTCAGGAAAAACTCCCATGGAAAGAAGTAAACAGATTCAAACCGGCTTAGTGGCCCTGCTGGCACTCATGCTCATTGGCTTTGTAGCCACTGGCGTTGTCAATGGCTGGTTCGGCAAAAGCGAAGACGAAAAAATTCGCAGCGCTGCCTCCACTTTGCAGACGCAATCTTCCAATGTCAACGCGGCCAATGCCGCAAACAATACGTCCAACACCGGTTCCATTGCAGGTGAACAGCCTGTTCAGAATGGCCCGCTGACCACCATTAAATATGATTCGGAGCGTTTCGAATTTGCAATGGTCGACGAAGGCGAAGTGGTTTCGCACGTATTCAAGTTCACCAATACCGGCAAAGAGCCGCTGCTCATCAGCAATGCCAAAGGTTCCTGCGGTTGCACGGTGCCCACCTGGCCAAAAGAACCGGTTCCTCCGGGCGGCACGGGCGAACTCAAAGTGGAGTTCAATACCAAAGGCAAACCGGGTCGCCAAAGCAAGCGCGTAACCGTTACGGCCAACACCGTACCGACTGAAACGTTTCTGGAAGTGACAGGCGAGGTAAAAGGCAAAGAGCAACCTGCCGCCAAAGGCGTCAACTAAGTACCCGTTCGGTCAGTTGATAACAGACAGGATTGACAAGATGGTTGGGCAATGAAACCCCGACCCACTTTGTCAATCCTGTTTTTTTTTAGCTGATTACCAACGGATGACGACGCCGGCATACGTGAGTCCGCCACCGAATCCAAGCATCATCACGGTATCGCCCGACTTGATGCGGCCGGCATCCAGGGCATTGCAAAAGGCGATGGGAATGCTGGCCGACGAAGTATTGCCATAGCACACCACACTTTGCAGGATGCGATCCATTGGATAACCGGTGTCTGCACTGATGGCTTCCAGTATGCGCAGGTTTGCGCTGTGTGGAATGAACCAGGTGAGTTCATCTGCGGTCATGTTGTTTAATGCCAGCAGTTTATGATAATTTTCGGACATGGTTTGCACAGCCCATTTAAACACTTTTCGGCCGTTTTGCATGATTTTGCGGTTGTGCACCACGGCATGTCCGTCTATCGTATCTGCAAAACCGGAGATGTACAGATCGGGTCCGCCCGCGCCGTATGCGCCTGTGATGCCCTGTCCAATGTTACCCGTTTCTGCCGCTTCCACCAGCACCACACCGGCGCCATCGCCAAATAAAACGCAGGAGGTGCGGTCGGTAAAATCGGTAATTTTGGAAAGCGTTTCCCCGGCTACCACCAGCACTTTGCGGTGAGAACCGGCCGCAATCAGCCCTTTGGCCACGATGATGCCATAGGCAAAACCGGCACAGGCGGCGTACAAATCAAATGCGCCCGCTTTGTCCAAACCCAATCGAAATTGCAGCCGGCAAGCCACACCGGGCATGGGTTGGTCGGGTGAAGTAGTAGCGGCGAGCACCAAATCGACGTCGTGCAGGTCTACATCAAACCTGGAACGCATGTTTTCCACCGCTTTTACACACAAATCGCTCGTATACTCATCGCTGGAGGCGTGGTATCGCATTTTCACACCGGTACGGGATACAATCCATTCGTCGGTGGTGTCTACTATTGTCTCATAGAAGGAGTTGGGGATGGCCTTGTTCGGAACAGCCATGCCAATGGCTGTGATTCGCGCTTGATTCATCGTTTAATTTTAGGCATTTAGCCGCTAAGAACAAACAAAATTAGAGAAGAATTTTTGAATGGAAAATTTTATTACCATGCAAAATAAAAATCGAGGAAAAATATACTAGAAGCGAATTTTCGCCACTTATTATAGTACAAACGGGTAAAAATACTTACAATTATTCTTGAAACCAAGGTGTTGGAATTCAGCATTTTTTGATGAACAGGTAAGGCAGTCGGGTTCATCGGACTCCTTTTTTGCCCAGTTCGATGAGTTCCAGTTGTTCCACTTTGCCGTCTTGCACCCGAAAACGGAGCAAAGTTTTCACCTGATGCCACCCTTCGTTGCCACAGGCGCCCGGATTCAGGTGCAGAAAACCGCCTTCCGTGTCTGGTATGACTTTCAGGATGTGCGAATGTCCGCAAATAAAAAGACCACCCCGGGGCGGATCTGCCTGCAACAGCTGCCGCACCCGGGGTGTGTATTTGCCGGGATATCCCCCGATGTGGGTCATAAACACCGGTACGCCTTCTATCGTAAACCGAAGGTCTTCCGGGTATTCCGCCCGTATGGTTTTATCGTCAATGTTGCCATATACGCCCCGAAGCGGTTTGAAAGCGCGCAAGCGATCCGCCACATCCATAGAGCCAAAATCGCCCGCGTGCCACACCTCATCACAGGCGTCAAAATGCGCCAAAATGCGTTCATCGAGCACCGAATGGGTGTCAGACAGGAGGCCAATGAGCGCCATAAGTCGTTTTAGGCCACCACTTCTTGCGTGCCGGCCAGTTCCAGCACACCCGAATGGGCGCAACTGCGGAGCCAGTGGAACTCATCGTGCTCCAGGCCCATGCGCAGGCGGTTGATGTGGCTTTTTAGGCGTGTACCCACCGGACGGTGTTCTGCGTCTATGGGTGGCAGGTCTATTTTGCGGTCGCGCCAGGTAATGTCGCTCACATGGCTGACCACAGCGGCTGTGCCTGCGCCGAAGCATTCCTGCAAGGCGCCGCGCCAGTACGCATCGGTAATTTCAGCTATGCTGAGCAGTCGATCTTCCACGATGTAGCCCCAGTCTTTGAGCAGGGTAATGAAGCTGTCGCGCGTCACGCCCCGCAAGATGGTGCCGGTAGTGGCGGGCGTGATGACGCGGTCGTCCATCACAAAAAACAGGTTCATGGTGCCCACTTCCTGCACGTATTTTTTTTCCACGGCGTCCATCCACATCACCTGGTCGTAACCGGCTTCTTTGGCGCGTTTGGCAGGCAACAGCGAGGCGCCGTAATTGCCGGCGCATTTGGCCTCTCCTACCCCACCTCCGGCGGCACGGGTAAACACTTCCTCCACCCAAAGGCGAACCGGTTTGGGGTAATAAGGGCCAACAGGGCCGGTAAAAATGATAAAACGGTATGTTTCAGACACCTGAACGCCGAAAAGTTCGTCCGTAGCGAACATGAATGGACGTATATACAAAGAGTGGCCTTCTGCATCAGGCACCCAGTCTTTATCGAGTTCAACCAGCATTTTGATGGCCGTCAGAAAAAGCGACTCGGGCACTTCGGGCATGCACATGCGCTGTGCCGAAACATTCAAACGGCGTGCGTGCATCTCGGGGCGAAACAGAAAGGGCTCACCACTGATTTTGGTGGCCTTCATGCCCTCGAAAATGCTTTGTCCGTAATGAAGCGCCAGGTTTGCGGGCGATATTTCCATATCCGCAAATGGAACTATGCGCAAATCCGTCCATTCCTTCCCATTATAATCGGCCACAAACATGTGATCCGAAATAACCTTCCCAAAAGGAATGTTAGAAAAATCAACATCTCCGATGCGCGATCTGGTCGTCGGATTTACATTGATGGAATACTGGTGTTTCATACGCGATTTTATTTAACGGTAATTAGATGCTTCGACAGCGTTAACACAAAGTTACGTAACTTTGCCTTAACCTAAAAATATTGTTCCATTCAAACCCCATTTTTTTTTGTAAAAAAAAATTAAAATTCGAATTTCCTTTAAAAACTAAATAATATTTTCAAAAACCGCACTGTGACAATGATACACCCCGCTTCTTTTTCCCCGTTTGATTCGGATGAAAGCCTGTATGTCATCCCGGAAAATGTCTGGACTTCTGGTGTTGGAGATTATGGAAAACACATTCTTATTTTACAAGCTGATGACGACCTGCCGGCGGAAAACCACGAATTTTTGCACAAAATTATGGATGCTGTGCACATCTCTCTCTCTGCGGATGCCTTTTGTTGCAGCCTGAAACCGATGATGCCGGCGCGCCTGTTCCCTTTTTCAAAAGATAAACATCCGGAAAAAATTTTAGTTTTTGGAATTACCCCCGCACTTTTGGGCCTGAGTTTGAAAAACAACCTCTACCAACCCTTCTTGTTTTACCAGTCAACCTGGCTTTTTTCAGACAGCCTCTCTATTTTGCAGCCCGATAAAGACCTGAAAACGAAACTCTGGAAAGCGCTTCAGGGTCTGTTTTAAGGACTTTTTCGGCTTACATGAACACTTTTATGGCGTATTGGGGGCAAACCCTTTCCCCATACGCAAACCGCTAAACCGCATACTTCGTCGCCGTATGACATCGTACGTATTTCCGGGACAAGGTTCCCAATTTGAAGGCATGGGCAAGGATTTGTATGAACAATCCGCCGAAGCCCGCCAATTATTTGAACAGGCCAACGACATACTGGGCTGGCGCATTACCGACGTCATGTTCAACGGCAGCAAGGAAGACCTCACACAAACCAATGTGACCCAGCCCGCCTTGTATCTGGAAAGCATCATACGGGCCATACTGGCCGGAGCGGCTTTCCAGCCTGACGCTGTGGCTGGACACTCTTTAGGTGAATTCACGGCCCTGGCTGCCGCAGGCGCACTGTCTTTTGAAGACGCGCTGCGCCTGGTCAACCAACGCGCTTTCGCCATGCAACAAGCCTGCGAGCAAACACCCGGTGCCATGGCTGCTGTATTGGGACTCGAAGACGCGGTGGTGGTAGACATTTGCGCCGACATCACCGAGGAAACCGTGGTGCCCGCCAACTTCAACTCGCCCGGTCAATTAGTCATTTCAGGCACCGTCAAAGGCGTTGCCCTGGCGCAAGAGCGGCTTACCCAGGCCGGCGCAAAACGCGTGCTGGTGCTGCCGGTAGGCGGCGCATTCCACTCCCCTCTGATGCAACCCGCACAGGACGAACTGGAAAAAGCCATTCGCGACACGCCGTTTTCCGTTCCCCGCTGTCCGGTGTACCAAAACGTGCACGCCCGACCTGAAACGGACCCTGAAAACATCCGGCAAAACCTCGTAGCCCAACTGACTGCCCCCGTGCGTTGGACACAAACCATCGAAAACATGATGGCCGACGGCATCCATACTTTTGTGGAGGTAGGCGGCGGGCCGGCGGGCGTATTGCGCGGACTTATTCGCCGCATCAACAAAGAAGCCGTCACCAATGCCCTGTAAAGGGTAATATGGTGGCCAAAACAATGTACATGCCCTAATTTCGTTCTCCAAACAAACTCTAAGCAACTGCGTTATGTCAGCCCGAGATTTAGTAGCCACCGGTCATATCCTGCTTGCCAAACCTTTTATGGAAGACCCTTACTTCAAGCGGTCGGTGGTTTTGCTGTGCGAACACAACGACAATGGCAGCCTGGGTTTTATCCTCAATAAACCCATAGACATGCAAATCAACGACATCATGTCTGATTTTCCAACTTTCAGCGCTGATGTCTTTTACGGTGGTCCGGTGCAAACCGATACGCTCCACTACATACATAATTTGGGCAACCTGTTGGAAGACAGCGCCAAAGTGTCGGATGGTGTGTGGTGGGGCGGCGATTTTGAAAACCTGAAATTCCTTATTGAATCCAAATTGATTCACCCAAACAACATCCGTTTCTTTGTGGGTTATGCGGGTTGGGAAGTGGGGCAAATTGAACAGGAGATTGAAGAGGATTCCTGGATTGCTGCCGATATGGATGCCAACTACCTGTTTAAATCGCCACCTGATCAGCTCTGGAGCCAGGTGATGCACAACAAAGGCAATACTTTTGAAGTGTTGGCTTCTATACCCGACCATTTAAGCTGGAATTAGGTTTTTGCCGCCTTCGGCGGGGTGGTTAAGGGAGCGTTTTTTCGCCTTTGGCGGGGTTTTTTAACCACAGAGGAGGGGAGGTTAAGGGAGGTTTTTTCGCCTTTGGCGGGTTTTTTTAACCACAGAGGAGGGGAGGTTAAGGGAGGGTTTTCTTCTCCCTTAACCCCTCCTCTGTGGTCAATTTTTTCTTCCGAAGGAAGAACACACAACAGCCGCTTCTAAAACCACTACTCTGTATTCCGCATTCATTTGACTTGCAACGGCATCGCTTGCGCAGTGGATTGCCCGAACAGCACCACCTGGTATTGGCCTTTGGGCAGGTTAGAGGGCAAGTTCATGGGCAGCAGGTGTTCGCCGGCAGGCCAGTTCCGCTCGGTTTGAAGCGTGGCGCACACTTTGCCTTCTGCGTTGAGCAGTTGAACGGCAAAACGGGTGGGCTCCTTGATGGAAAAGCGCAAATGGGTGGCATCGGTCGCTGGGTTGGGGAACAGTTCGGCTGTGAGCACCACCGAAGTGGCCTGGAATGCGCCAACGGTTCCGCTGAAATAGCGGCGTACGAAAACATCGTTACTGGGTCCGTCCGGGGCCGCTTCATGCCCGCCCACCAATATTTTCCCGTCGGGCTGTATCGCTAAGCCATCTGCCACGGCATCTTTGGCCACATCGCCAAAGAGTACACCTTGGTTGGCAAAGGCGACGTCAATGCTTCCATCAATGTTGAGGCGGCCAACAAAATATTGCGATTTGTAATCCATATTATCTTCAACCCTGTAGCCAGAAAGTAGTATTTTACCATCAGATTGCACCGCGCAGGAGCGCACTTCTTCTTCATCACCGAAATCCACAACGGTGGCACCATTTTGGCCAAACGTAACATCAAAGGAACCGTCGGCATTGAAGCGACTCACTAGACCGCTTAATACAAAGTTGTCATCACTCAATGAACCTACTGTGTAAAAGCTGCCGTTCGGCAACACTTCAATGTCCCATACATACGCATCATCGTTTAAACTACCCGGCTTGGCTATGCCATTTTGGCCAAAACTCAAATCTAACGTACCAGAAGGATTCAACCTGGCCACATAAATATCAATTCCCTGGAGTTTTTGGTAGTATCCAGCGAGCAACCACTTACCATCGGGTGATTGATCAATGGCGGTGACATAGTGGTTTCCAACCCCCGGATTGAGCTGCAGGATGCCATCATTATCAAATGTATTGTCGAGGGTACCGTCTTCGTTCATGCGCACGACGATGGATCGGGAGAGGTCCAAACTGTTGTATGTCACACCGACAAACAAGTATTTTCCATCGGTCAATTCTACTGCATCCAAAAGATATTCTTCCAAATCACTGGCGCTCAAGCTGAGCTTAACTATGCCGTTAACGCCGAAAGTGCTGTCTAAGGCACCGTTGTTGTTGAGGCGTACAATACGGGTGAGGTCATCTGTGTCGCCGTAGCTGTTGATGCTGAGCAACAGTTTGCCGTTGGAGAGCGGCAGTGTTTTGTAAATGTCGTTATACTCGTATTCATTGAGCGCCAGGGTGACTATCCCATTGGTGCCAAAAAGCGTATCGGGTTTTCCATCGGCCTCAAAACGCGCAACCGCAGTAAGGTTTTCGTTGCCTGCTTCAATACCATGTCCCACGACTATTTTTTGGTCGGGCTGAATGGCCAATGGTGTTGTTTGTACATACGATGGGTAGTTCAACAAGGCCGCACCGTTGAGACCGAATGTAGGATCGGGCTGCCCTGCAGTTTGGGCAGTAGTTGTCAATTGGGCACACAGCAAGAAGCCCATTAAAAGCCGTTGAATGAAGTTTGAAAGATGCATAGTGCAGTGGATAAAATTCGTGTTAGATTTAGTTGCAAACTTAATTGTATTGCTTTTTATCGGAAAAATTTTAACATAAATTTAAGACGGCTTACCTTTGTCAAATGTCCTTGTCCCGTTTTCAAAAAAATACCGGTTCACCGCCACCGGCGCTTGCCCGTGCGGTTGCACAGGCCTTGAAGGCCATTTTCATCGATGGGCGCCATGCCGATAAGGTAATTGAATTTACCCTGCGCGACAACCCCAAAGCTGGCAGCAGCGACCGGGCCTTCATTGCCGAAACGACGTATGACATTGTGCGGCATTATCGCCGATACTGCGCCTTGCTGGGCAAAACACCCGTCGAAGAGGCTGATTTCTGGAAACTGATCGCCATTCACCTGTTGTTGCGCGGTCAGGCATGGCCGGGCTGGCGTGAATTGGAGGGACTCGATCCGGCGACCATTCAAACGCAAGCCGATGCGCTTCACGAGCCACGCGCCCTGCTGGAAAGCATTCCCGATTGGCTGGACGAGCTGGGAACCACTGAACTGGCCGACAACTGGCCCCCCACCCTGCACGCCCTGAACCAACCAGCCAAAGTGGTGCTGCGCGTCAACACTTTGAAAGCTGACCGCAATACGGTGCAACAACTGCTGGTCGATGAAGGTGTGGAAACGGTACCGGAGGGCGACGCCGATGCGCTCGTCTTGTCTGTTCGTCGAAATGTGTTTCAAACCGACGCGTTCAAAAAAGGCATGTTCGAAGTGCAGGATTACAGCAGCCAGCTCGTAGCCCCTTTGCTCGCGCCTGAACCCGGCATGCGGGTGATCGACGCCTGTGCGGGTGGCGGTGGCAAAGCCCTGCACCTGGCCGCGCTGATGCAAAACAAGGGCAGCCTCGTAGCGCTGGATACCTTAGCCTGGAAACTCGACGCCCTCAAACTGCGCGCACGCCGCGCCGGTGCCTCCAACATCGAAACGAGGCCCATTGACAACCGTAAAGTGATCAAACGCCTGCAACACAGCGCCGACCGGCTGCTGCTCGATGTGCCCTGCAGCGGCCTCGGCGTGCTGCGCCGAAATCCGGACACCAAGTGGAAACTCAAACCGGAAACGATGGAATCACTGCGCCAAATACAGCAGTCTATCCTTCAGGATTACAGCACCATGCTGCGTCCGGGCGGCCAAATGGTGTACGCCACCTGCAGCGTATTGCCCTCCGAAAACCAGGCCCAGGTGCAAACCTTCCTCGCTTCGGAGGCCGGCCATGGCTTTCAACTCCGCTCCGAACGGCGCATTTTGCCCCAGGATGAAGGATACGACGGGTTTTATATGGCGTTGCTGGCCAAGGAATAACCCTCGAATGGTTTTCCCTGCAAATAATCAGCCCAACAATTCCCTTTCCGCTTTTTTCAACGTTTTCACCACTTGTTCATAAGAGTGGTCTATGAGTTGACGCAGGGTTTGGTGGTCGAGACTGCCCTCAAAGTCGACTGTATTCCAGTGTTTTTTGTTCATGTGGTAGCCGGGTTGCACCTCGTCATGGTGTTCGCGCAGTTCCAGGGCGTATTCCGGGTCGCATTTCAGGTTGACCCTCAGGCGCTCCGTATCCAGCGATGCCAGGGCAAAAATTTTACCCACAACGCGGAGACAGAGCGTGTCTTCGCCAAAAGGAAAGTCTTCGGTGACGCCTTTTTTAGACAGGCAGTGGTTTCGGAAAGTTTCTACATCCATGGTTTACCACTGGGTTAGCATGCTGTTGAGCCGGATGACATCTGTCGGCAGCAATTGCGACTTGTCGGCCCTTAAAGGCAGAAACGATGCGTTTTGAGCCACAATAGAATCGTTTTTTACCTTCAGGCGTTGTGTGGTAAAGGTTTTTGGACGCACTTCTATGTTGCTGCCCAAAATGTAAAACCGTTCGCTGCCCAGGGTACTTTCCCCGATGTTGCGTTGGTTGTAGTCCATGATGATGATGTCTTTCGGTAAGGCAACAGTTGGGTCCGGTTCCAGGTTTTGGTTCAACAATACTGGTTTACGCGCCTGGAGTTCTTTGGTTTGGCTGGCGTAAAAATAATAAACGGGACAAAAATGGAAATGCTGTTTGAATAAGTCGACGACGTATTGGTTGTAGCGCCGGATGTCGGAGCGTTCTTTGTCGGCGGCATCCGTGCCGTAGGTTTTTTCCATATAAGCCACGCGTTGCGCGTTGTCGTGCAGCCGAAAACAAATGCCGTTTTGTTGGATTTGTTTCAGTTCTGCATCGGATGCCTCCATCGGCGCGGAACAGCGCATGCCGAGCAACAAGGCAGCGAGCAGGTTGAACCTATGCAAGGAAAACTTCATTGGATAATGTTTAGAAAAGTGAACGGGGAGCATGGCCGACATTCAGGAGGCATCCCGCACTTCATGTTTTACTTATACTTCAGGTGCAGGAAAATCGCCCATATCGCGTGGGTGCACAAGTTCGTTACCAGTCCTGGCTCGAAGGATGCAGTACCACTTCATCGATGACCACGTGCCTGGGGGCATTGAGGATGTAGGATACGGCGTGGGCGATGTCGATGGGTTTGAGAAAGTGCGATTTGTCGGGCGATCCCGGTTCGCTGTTGTTGAAAAACGTATCCACCAGACCGGGCATGATGACGCTTACTTTGATGCCTTGTGGCCTCAATTCGCGGCGCAGGGCGCTGAAAAGGGCATTTTGGGCGTATTTGCTGGCGCAATAGAGGCTGCCTTCAGGAAACGTGCGCCGCCCGGCGTCAGATGTGATGGCCACAATATGCCCCGAACCGGCGCTGCGCATGGTGGGCAACACCGCTTTGGAGAGCAGGAAACTGCCTTTGACGTTCACCTCCATCAGGTGATCCCAGTCCATGCTGCTGATGTCTTCCACAGGTTTAAAAAGCCCGATGCCGGCATTGTTGATGAGGCAGTCGATTCGCCCAAAATCCTTGATGACGGCCTGAACGACCTCGTTGACCTGTTGCTCGTCCGACACATCCAGGGGGAATGCCAGGGCTTTTCCGCCGGTTTGGTCAATGGCTTCTTCGAGTTCGCCCAATTCTTCCGCGTTGCGCGCAAGCAGCATGACAAAGTGGTCTTCGCGGGCGAGGTGCGCGGCAATTTCGCGGCCGATGCCCCGAGAAGCGCCGGAAATGATGGTGATGCGTTTGGACATAGTTTAGAAAAGGCCGTGCAACTCGGCTTGTACACTTTCCAGCACCTGGCCGAGATGCGTTTTATTGTGTTCAAAATCGAGTTCGTCGGAATTGATGATCAACAGTTTACCCGACGTGTAACCGCTGATCCAGTCTTCGTACCGTTCGTTCAGTTTTTTGAGGTAATCGATGCTGATGCTGCCCTCGTAATCGCGTCCACGCCGATGGATGTGCTCCACCAAAGTAGGAATGCCTGCGCGCAGGTAAATGAGCAGGTCTGGCGCCTTGATCTGTGAAACGATGGCCTCAAAGAGGTTGCGGTAGTTGTCGTAGTCGCGCCGTTCCATGAGGCCCATGCTGGCTAAGTTGGGCGCAAAAATGTAGGCATCTTCAAAAATCGTGCGATCCTGAATGACCGTACGCTCACCCTGTTGAATGCGCAGGATTTGCTGGTAGCGGTTGGACAAAAAGAACACCTGAAGGTTGAAAGACCAGCGCTTCATGTCCATGTAAAAATCGGACAGGTAAGGATTGTCCTCTGTTGTTTCGTAATGCACATCCCACCCAAAATGCTTGCCCAGCTGTTCGGTGAGGGTGGTTTTGCCGGCGCCGATGTTGCCGGCAATGGCGACATGCTTCACGCTGTTTTGGTCGTCAGGCAGTTCCATTTTCATGGTGTAAACATTGTGTGGAGCGAAGGTATGCAATGAATTGGGGCCGACGGGGCTTTATGCAACGCCTGAGGGAAAAAAGTTTTCCACGACGCGATCACCGTTGGCCGATGAAATGCGGAGGATAAGCGGCAAAATGCCTTCGTCCATCTATGTGCCCATGTTGGTTGGGCAAAAAGTTGCACATTTGGCACTGCTAAACACCATCATATGCTCATTTCCATTCAGAACCTGAATAAAACCTACATCATGGGCACCGAAAAAGTGGAGGCCCTGAAAAACGTGTCAATCAACATCGAACGCAACGAATACGTGGCGCTCATGGGGCCGTCGGGCAGCGGCAAGTCTACCCTCATGAACCTGATCGGCTGTCTCGACTCGCCCACACAAGGCGAATACTGGCTCAACGACATTGAAGTAAGCACCATGGACGATGGTGAACTGGCGGAGGTGCGCAACAAACAAATCGGATTTGTATTCCAGACATTTAACCTCTTGCCCCGCTTGTCTTCCCTCGAAAACGTAGCCCTTCCATTGGTCTACGCCGGGTTCTCAAAAGCCGAACGCCTTGAAAAAGCCCGCATAGCCATGGAATCGGTGGGTTTGGGCGACCGGGTCAACCACAAACCCAACGAACTGTCGGGTGTCAACGCCAACGCGTGGCTGTCGCCCGCGCACTGGTGAATAATCCGGCTATTATCTTAGCTGACGAACCGACAGGCAATTTGGACACGAAAACGTCGTACGAAATCATGTCTTTGTTTGAAGAAATACACAAAAAAGGAAACACCATCATTGTGGTGACCCACGAGCCCGACATTGCCCAACACGCACACCGTATTATTCGCTTGCGCGACGGGCTGATTGAAACCGATGAAATGAACGCCGATATCGTCTCGGTAAGCGCTAAAAACTAAGTTTACAATTATTTATTTTTAACACCATGGCTTTTGCCTACTTTTACGCCCGAAATCACACTTTTCGATTAACCAAAATTATTTGTTATGAAAACACTAAGACTTTTCCTTAGCGTGTCTGCATTGGCCCTCTTTTTGAGCTTCGCCGCCTATGCACAACCAAAGCACAGCATGGCTGTCCGCTACAACTGGTACAACTACATCACTCCGTTAGAAAACCTGCCGGGTGAAGACGATGATGAGTTTATGGACATCTACAACGAAGCCAACGCACCCGGCATCGAGTTTTCGTACTACAACCGCATTTTACAAAACACTTTCCTGGCCGTGCCCGTTAAAGTGGGCGCTGCCCGCACCGGACGCACCCTCAGCGGCGAAATTGACGATTCGCGCGACGTGATCGGCAACCTCGACGTGCTGCTCCAACATAACTTTTTTGCAGAAGGTGCCGTAAGCCCCTACGTACATGCCGGTGTGGGTTCGGCATTCAATTTCGATGAAGAGGTTTTTGACCTCAACATTCCACTGGGTATCGGTGTGAATTTTCGTTTGGCCAAAAACCTGTACCTCAGCGGCCAAACCCAATACCGCATCGCGCCAGCCGATGAAGACCTCGCTAAACGCAAGGGCCTTGACAACTGGCAACATGCAGCCGGCTTTCACCTGTTCTTCGGCGCCGATGAAGAGGTCATTGTGCCTCCTCCTCCACCGCTGCCTTTGGACGGCGACGGCGACGGCATTGCCGACGAAAGCGACCGCTGCCCAACCATTGCAGGCCTGCCAACCAATGCCGGATGCCCGGACACAGATGGTGACGGCGTGGTGGACCTCGACGACCTGTGCCCCAACGAAAAAGGCGTGGGCATCTTGAAAGGCTGTCCTGACGGTGACCGCGACGGTGTAGCCGACCGCGATGACCGTTGCCCAACCGAAGCAGGCCCGGCCTCCAACAACGGCTGCCCCGTTAAAGTGGCTGACCGCGACAACGACGGTGTGCCCGACGACCGCGATGCCTGCCCCGACGTAGCCGGCACAGCAGCCCTCAACGGCTGCCCCGATGCCGACCGCGATGGTGTAGCCGACCGCGATGACCGCTGCCCCAACGAGGCCGGTCCACGCAGCAACAACGGCTGTCCGGAAATCAAAAAAGAAGACAAGGCGCGCCTGGACGAGATCGTGAAAAACATCCAGTTCAATACTGGCAAGTCAACCCTGACAACCGCTTCTTTTGCCATCATGGATGAAGTAGCCTCGGTCATGAAAAAATACCCCAGCTACAGCGCAGCCATTGAGGGCCACACCGACAGCTCTGGTGACGACGCTTCCAACATGCGCCTCTCGGAAAGCCGCGCCAAAACCTGCTACGATTACCTGATTTCGAAAGGCATCGCCGCCAACCGCCTGAGCTACAAAGGTTACGGTGAAACCCGCCCGATTGCCGACAATACCACGGAAGCAGGCCGCGCTAAAAACCGCCGTGTGGTGTTTGACCTGAAGTAGTCTTCAGTTCTGCTGTCTGCACGCAAAAAAAAACGATTCGACGGGTTACTGTCGAATCGTTTTTTTTGTATCCGGTAAACCGTTTAAAAAGATATATTACAACACTTTCATCAGTTCTTGCTCCAGATTCTGTCGCGGGTTAATGGCAATGATCTTGCCCTCGCGGTCAATCAGAAACGTTTTTGGAATAGCCTGAACGCCGTACAAGGCCGCAGCGGTGCTGCCCCAGTACTGTAGGTCGCTCACATGGTTGTCCCACACCAGACCGTCCTGTTTGATGGCGGCGATCCATTTTTGTTTGCCGGATTCCTTTTTTTGCTTCATTTCCTCGGGGGTAGACTTCATGCGCGGGTCGGCACCATCCAAAGACACGCTGTAAATATCGAAGCCTTTGCCTTTGTACTTGTTGTACACCTCCACCACGTGCGGGTTTTCGCGGCGGCAAGGGCCGCACCAGCTGGCCCAAAAGTCGAGCAACACCACCTTGCCTTTCAGTGAAGACAGGGATCGCACTTTGCCGTCGGGGCCCGGGAGGCTGATGTCTGGTGCCGGTTGGCCGACCTGGATTTTTTCACCGCTGTTTTGCTGGGCGACTGACTGCTCGAGGGTGGCCAGTGTAGCGTTGAAGTCGGTGGCATATTTGCTGTTGGGCATGTATGCGTTGAGTTCTGCACCGGTTTTTTTCAGGGGTTCAATAAAACTCTGCGGCTGGTTGCCGTACACCTGAAGGGCCATGAACGATTTCATGAGCGGATTGCAGCTTTTATCCACAGCGGCAGTGGCCCCGGCAGCGTCTTTAATGGGGCTTTTGATGAGTTCCTGGATGGTTTTGGCGTAGCAGGAAAAAGTTTCCGAGCCAGTGACCGTTACTTCCATTTTGTCCAGTGTACTCAGTTCTCCTTTGATGTCGACCGTCTTCTCTTTTCCGTCCAGCAGAAAATACAGGCGTTTGGCCCCGATCGTCAGCATGTACAATCCTTGCTCAAAGGGTTTTTCCTGGTTGATAACGAAATTTCCGGACGCATCGGCAGCCACCTTGCCGATGGCCGTGCTGGAGCGGTCAAAAAAAGCCTGGTCGAGACCTACTTGCAAATTAGCAGCGTTTTGGATCGACCCTTTAATGGTGTAGCCGTTTTGCCCCTGGCATGCAGGGTAAAAAACCACTGCGGGCAGCAGCAACAGCGCCAAGACGAAATTGAAGTATTTCATGCGTTTATATGGTGTTCAAGTGAAAAAATCAATCCATTATGTTTTCCAAAACCGTATCGTAAGCTTGCTGCCACTCGGCGATTGCGCCCCAATCGGCGTCGTCTATGCGGATGTGTGCACCCTGCACTGCACCGAGGCGTTCAAACGGCGCGTTGTGGGCATGCAGAAAAGCTTCAAACAAAGGCTGTTGTTCAGGTGCAACACTGACCACTATACGGCCTTGCGCTTCGCCAAACAACCAGGCGTCGTGGCGAATCCCCGTTTTGTTTTCTACCGCAAAACCAAGTCCGCCCGGCATGGCGCTTTCCGCTAAGGCGACAAAAAGCCCGCCTTCCGACACGTCGTGTGCAGACTGCACGAGGCCCTCCTGAATCAACTTTGAAACGGTTTTTTGTACAAAAAATTCTTCCTCCAGGTCAAAAAACGGGCAAGCGCTGAATTCCACACCGTGTACCGTGCGCAGGTACTCGCTGCTGCCAATGTCGTTGCGACTCCGTCCGACCAAATAAATATGATCGCCTTCCGATTTGAAATCGAGGGTCATCAAGTGCATAGCGTCATCGAGGATGCCCAGCATGCCGATGGTGGGCGTAGGATACACTGGAACCACCTTGTCTTTCAGGGTGGCCTGGTTGTAAAAACTGACGTTGCCGCCCGTGACAGGTGTATCAAACTTGCGGCAGGCCTCGCCCATGCCCT
Organism: Saprospiraceae bacterium; assembly: GCA_049317805.1. Taxonomy (GTDB): domain Bacteria; phylum Bacteroidota; class Bacteroidia; order Chitinophagales; family Saprospiraceae; genus M3007. Next base: position 4,864 of record JBMOHO010000020.1, on the reverse strand, counting down.
TGATGGCCTGCGCAAACTGGTAGTACACTTCGGGGTTGTGCGGATTGCCAAAATTCAGGCAATTGGTGATGGCCACAGGCGTACCGCCTGCGCAGGTGATGTTGCGCGCGGCTTCGGCCACGGCGATCATGCTGCCCCGGTACGGATCGGCAAACACGTAAGCGCTGTTGCAGTCTGTGGTGAGCGCCAGCGCTTTTTGCGTGCCCTTGATGTGGATCACCGCGGCGTCGGCAGGCCGGTTGGTGGTCATGGTGCCGACGCGCACCATGGAGTCGTATTGCTGGGTGATCCAGCGTTTGGAGGCCACGTTCGGCGAAGTCCAGATGCGCCAGGCTGCGTCGCGAAAATCTTCGGGCAGAAGGATGTCTGCCTGATCAAAACGGGCAATGTCCTGAAAATAAGCAGGTTCGGCTTGTTCGCGTACATAGACCGGAGCGCCGCCGCCCAGCACCAGGCTTTCAGCGGGCACTTCGGCCACTTTTTCGCCGTGCCAGAAATATTCGAGCATGCCGCCTTCGGTGGTTTCGCCGATGCGGACACAGGGCAGATCCCATTTTTCAAACACCGCCTCCAACTCGTATTCCCGGCCAGGCGTGCACACGATGAGCATGCGTTCCTGGCTTTCGGAGAGCAGGATTTCCCAGGCGTTCATGTTTTCCTGTCGTTGCGGGCATTTATCAAGGTCGATGCGCATGCCGACACCAGATTTAGCGCTCATTTCAGAGGTGGAGCAGGTGATGCCGGCGGCACCCATGTCCTGCATGCCCACTATGGCGCCGGTCTGTATGGCTTCGAGGGAGGCTTCCAGCAGCAGTTTTTCCTGAAAAGGGTCGCCCACCTGCACGGCCGGAAGGTCGTTGTGGCTGTCTTCTGTGAGGTCGGCGCTGGCAAAAGTAGCGCCGTGAATGCCGTCTTTGCCGGTGGCCGAGCCCACGATGAGCACGGTGTTGCCCGGGCCGCCAGCCGTGGCGCTCACGGTTTCGCCGAGTTTGACAATGCCTGCCGACATGGCATTTACCAGAATATCGTGGTCGTAACAAGGCATAAAATACACTTCACCGCCTACGGTGGGTACACCGAAACAGTTGCCGTAATCGCCAATGCCCTTGACTACACCGGCGATGAGGCGTTTCATGCGCGGGTTGTCGGGCCGACCGAATCGCAAGCTGTTTAACGCGGCGATGGGCCGTGCACCCATGGTAAAAATATCGCGGTGGATGCCGCCTACGCCCGTGGCCGCGCCCTGATACGGTTCGATGGCGCTGGGGTGGTTATGGCTTTCAATTTTGAAGACGCAGCCGAGCCCGTCGCCGATGTCTACCAATCCTGCGTTTTCTTCGCCGGCACCCACCAGCAGTCGGCCACCCGAACGGGGCAGCGTTTTCAGTTGGAGGATGGAATTTTTGTACGAACAGTGTTCGCTCCACATCACGCTGTACACGCTCAGTTCGGTAAAATTGGGCATGCGGCCCAAAATGTCCTGTATTTTTTCAAATTCAGCTTGCGTCAGGCCCAGATTGGCAGCAATTTCGGGGGTAGGTACGGGTTCGGCAACAGCCATTGTGCAGATTTATCTTTTAAAAGAAACACAAAAATACGGGTTTCCTGCCGAAGTGTAGGCAACGGCTTGAATTGGTGCAAAATTTACGTTGCTTTGTCCCGTTTTTTGAGCCATCATACAAATCCTTTGCATGAGCGATCCTGTTCGCATTTTCCTTTCCTTTGACGAAGCGCAGGCAAAATTGGTCGATGAACTGAAACAACACATCCGGACCGCTTTTGCTGGCCGGGAGGTGGTGTTTTGGGCCCAGGTTTCCGACGTATTCGACGAGCGGGGCCGGGGCGATTTTTTGGAAACGGCGTCGTTCTCCCTCATCGTTTTTTCCAGTACTTATCTGCTCAAAGGGCGCAACATGCTCGAACTGGGACAAGCACGTCGGGTAGAATTAGAGCGGCGGCCTAAAGCGCCCGTGTACATCGCCTTGGCCGAACCCGCCGTGTTGCCCACCGACCTGCTGGCCTACACCATACTCCCCCACCCCGACGAACCCATCACGCAAAGCGCATTTTCCACCGGCCACCAAATGCAACGGGTTGCCGCCTACCTGAAAAACCTGGAAGCGCGTACGGCCGGTGCCCAGCCCCAACGGCCGGCTTATGAAAAACCGTTTAAGCCCTCCGACCTTTGCGAACGCCTTGGTTTGTTGTTGGACAGGCTGAACTTGTCGCCCGTTTTTGCGGTGTTGAAAGACGTGGTGGACGACGCCACGCTGAAACAACACTTTTTTGAACTGGAAGACGCCTGGGTGGAAGGGATTCAGGCTTGCCGCCTGCACCGCAATCTGCAACAATGGCAAGCGCACAACGCCACCATCAAGGCGGAACTGCAAATCCGGATAGCGCAAATAGACGGCACAAAACTCATACCCACCTGGCGCCGCCGCATGGAACGCCTGGAAAGGGGTGCCCAGGCCGGCATGGGTTTGTTTATCCCCGGTGGCGTAGTGCACGTGCCGGAATCGCTGCATGTGTCCGTGGGTGCCGCCAACCCGTCGGAGTCCCTGGGCCTGCTCAACGCCACCCAGCAACAGGAATACCGCCGCAACCTGCTGCTTTGCCAGGATGCCCTGGCGGTAGGCAACCCCGAACGCGCGCATGCCCTGGCCGAGCACTTGCGCACGCACATCGACCCTTTGTCGGCCCAACTGTACGAGTACCTGTTGATCAGCTATTTGCAAAAAGAAGGGGCAGACCGCATTGTGCAGGATGCATTGCAGGGCAGCGGACGCCTGTTTAAACACATTGAGCTGTACGCATCGCGGCAAAGGGAATATCAGTTGCAAGGACAATGTCCGACCGACAGCGGTGCCCACAACCGGCACGCTGTGGCCGAAGAACTCAGCGACGCCCTGTTTCGGGCCTACGATGAGTTGGAAAACGATCATGTGCTCGACACCGGATTGCGGGCCGTGGAGATTGCCGAGGCGCGGCCGTTGTTGACGCGCCTGTTGGAGGTATCGCAAGCCCTGTTCAGGAGCGTGCATCCGTACAAAGGCGTGCTCAAGACCATGCTGGTAGAGCTTTCCGGTGGTGGCAAAAGCAACTGGGTGGCGCGCATGGAACGCAGCGCCGACGACCGGTGGCGGTTTGTGCCCATTGAAAAATTTGATCTGGAAAGCACTTGTCTGGAAGTGCTGGGCCAGCTCTACCAGGCTGAAACGGAACGCAGTGAGCGCGGCGACCTGTTGCGCTTCCAGTTGCGCGAAGACCTGTATTACAGCATCCTCGAAAAACGCCAGACCCTCAGCCGCCAACTGGAATGGGAGCAAAAAAGGTATCGAAAACTGACCGATGAGCGCCTTTCAGTGATCCGGCTGGTGCAAACGGCGTTGTTTGGCTACCAGGTTTTTGGCGACCGGGGCAACGACCCCGAAGACCAGTCGTTTCTGCGCCTGGCGGTCGAATATTTGCTGCCGACCTTATTGCTGAGCGACAGCCCGGGCAGTTCGCCCGACCAACCGGTGTATCCATTGCCCCTGCGCTGGTTCGATTTAGACGAGGCGGGTCAGGTGCGCGCGCACCCCGACAACACCCAGTACCGGTTTGACGCCTTGGCCATTGTGGAAAAGATTGCCCGCGAACAAGGCGGCCAAACGGCCTGGCTGCAGGTGCACCCCAACATACACGACGAGGTGCTGCGACAGTACGTGCGCGATACCGAAGCCGAATACGCTTTCTTGCGCGACAACCGCCAGTACCACGACGTGCGGCGGCTGGACGACGTGGAGGTCCGCCGCGCCGCCATCCAATGCCTGCAACGCTGGATGATCGCGTACAAAGCCCGTCCGGAAGCCGGTGAGGTATATTTAGACAACATTTTGCAGGAATTGGTGGGCAACAGGCTCCTGCTGTGGGTCTACCTCAATCCAGCCACCTTAGCCACCCACCCCGACGCCCTGGCACTGGGATACGACGCCCTGGCGGTGCTGAAAAGCCTGTTTGGCATGCCCATTTCCATGCCTGTAGCGCTGGTAAAACAAACGCTGGCGGGCAACCTGTATGCACAAACCATTGAGCCTGCCTACCAACGCATGGCGCAGGGCGACGGCAAGCAGCGGCAATTGGTGGTGTATGTGATGCTGCAAGCCCTGCATGCGTACAGGGACCTGCACCCGGAACCGGCTTACCTCAATCTGGTGTACCAGGAGCTGTGCGGAGAGGTGAAACTGCCGTGGATAGAGGTGACGCCAGAAGGCAAACCCCGCAACATTGCGGTGGGTGCCCCGCATCCTTTCGATGCCTACGCCGTGCTGCAGCAGCTGCACAGGGAACACCCGCAACTGTATCCGCTGCTGGACGCGCGCCGCCGCATTGCCCACCGCCGACACAGCGAACTCATGGCCATGTATCATCGGGAAATCAGCGACAACAAGCAGAAAAACGAGTTGCCCGAACGCCGGATTGCGCTCGACATCATCCGGGGCATGAAGGCGCTGTATTATTTTTATCCGGATCGACTGTTTTTGGAACTGCCCATCCGCGAGTTGAGCGGCCGGGGACAGGTGCGCTGGCAATTGTACTTTTTGTACTTTTTCCCCATACCGCAGAACCATCCGGAGAACAAAATCCTGCATTTTGACTACCGACAGGAGCTGGCGGAGCTGAGGGCCCTGTACGATGCCAACGCGGCCTGGATGGCGCATGTGGCGGGGGAAATGGATCCGCGTTTGTAAATCCGCGTAATCCGCGTTCAGATTAAAAATTATGCTAAAAAGTTACAAAATTTAAACCGTAAAACCGCAAAATGTAAAACCGCAAAACCGCAAAAGTGCAGAGATCGCAAAAACCGAAAAGCAATTCTTTT
>JBMOHO010000019.1:0-22813 GCA_049317805.1 Saprospiraceae bacterium | reverse complement strand
TTTCGGATGACCAATTGCTCAAAATTGAACCCGCCGCAGTTGTGCAACACGCGTTTGCTCCAGCTTTTGCCGGCAATGTCTTGTGGCTGGGCAGACAATTCCTGCTCATGCGCGATGAGCTTGTCTAAATAATCGCGAATCTCAAACGGCTTGACCACCGCCAGACGACCAATGGCCACTACCGGGGTGTATATGCCAGGCCCGCGCATGCCATAAGGAAGGTCTGCACCTGGCGAACCAAAATTGGGAATGAAAAACAGGGAGTCTGCCAGTGCAGCCTGAGTGGCAGGCGTTCGGAACGCATTGTAATCCACGCCTTTGCCAATCAACAGCAAATACTTTGGGTCATCCCAGTTTTTCTCGGCCCAATGGGTGAAATTTCGAATGGCAATGGGGTGATACCGAACGCCATAAGCAAACTGTTCGTACAACTCATCCACATCGGCTATCACCACCCGGTGGTTGCCGCCCGCCGCGCTGCGCCGGTAGTCGGCGTACGCTTCCACGTGGTTTGCGCCGCCCTGCGTAGGGTCGCTGTACAGCCGCCGATTGCTCACAATGATGAAATCAGCATTTTCTGCCGATAAATCCCTGAAAACAACCGGTTGCAGTGCCACATTGCGGACGGCAGCGGCCGTACTCAACCAGATTTGACGCAAACCGGGCGATGCCGGCAGGACAGCTTTGGTCAGGTTGCCGTCTACCGCAGCCGTGATGCGTTGCCGCTGTGTCAGGTCGTATATCAAGGGTGCCTGCCCTCCGGCATTGATGCCCGACAGCTCCAGGTATCGTTCGCCCGAGGCGGGTTCCAGTTCGAAAGCAGCCTGGGTAACGTTGTCTAACTCTGGCAGGCGGGCGTACCGCAAGCGCGCCAGTGACACGCCGTTTCTGTCCGTGTTGCCCAAAAACGACTGAAGCTGGATCTTTGCACCCGACTGAATACCTGCACTTGGCAGCAGGTAGTTGCGGTCTACTATTTTCCAATTGAAAAAAGAATCGACAGACAGCAGGCTGTCGTTCACGGTGAGTTGTTGTTTGTGCTCGCCCAGTTCACAGGCATACCGCAAACGGAGGGTGGCTGCCGGGGTGCCCGGTGCTGGTTTGCTGACCGCTAAGGTGAAGGTACGGTTATTGGTCATCCCAAGTTGATAACCCTCTCCATCGTGCCACGAGTAGGTAATTTCAGGGCTCAGGCGGCGTTTCAAAAACTGTGTGGGCGGCGCATTTTGCACGGTAAACCAAATCCAGGGTTCACGGGTCGGCGGATTATTGAGGTTGTTGTCTACCGGTGTATATCGAAGTGGTGTGCCGCCATTTTCCCACGTCAAATAATAAGCAGTCGTGTCGTTAAACAGGCTGTAATCCGGATTGACGTTTTCGTCGTCCGGATCAGCAAACAAGTGCCGGTCTACCGTTTCCCGGTTTTTTTCGCCGAAAAACTCGATGAAATCATCAGGCCCCAGCACGCCCGAGGCCGAAACAAACACCGGAACCTGTTGGCCGTACCGATACAGGCGAAATTGATCGGCGGACACGGCACCTACTGGCAGGCCGGCATCAACCATCGCCTGTTGCGCAATGCGGTACACGCCGTCGTCTCCAACCCGTATCTTATAGTACGTTTGATCGTACTGTATCCATTCATTTCCGTAGAGGGTATCGCTACCGTTCCACATTTGAGCATTTACGCCGCCAAAAACGAGCAGCATGCATCCCAAAAGGATAAATTTCAGGTTATTAATTGCCATTGTTCAGGGGTATCTTAGGCCTCAAAGGTACACCTTTGCACAAAAAGAACGGAGGCTACACCCGTTACTGTTTGTAAAATTTGAGCATGCCTATTAAAAATAACACAGGGGAAACATTGCGATTACAAGCTGCCCTGGCATGGATAAGGCAAAGTTTTAAGGCAACCGGAAGCCAGGGCTCTTCCCACAGTTTTTCGCCGGTTTTTGGCTGGGCAAAAGCATATCCGGAAACCAGCGGTTACCTGGTTGAAACCTTGCTTCGCGCTGCTGCTTTGCCTGGACAGTCCGATCTGTACGACCTGTCTGTCAGTTGCCTTCGTTGGCTTTGCAACATCCAACTGCCTAACGGCGCATTTACGGGCCTGATGGTGGGCCACTCGAAGCCCAGTGTGTTCAATACGGCTCAAATTTTGTTTGGATTCGCGGCCGGACTGTCCGACCTTTCAATAGGCAATGCATCCGAACGGGCCGCCTGGCATGCATCTTCCACCAGGGCTTTGGACTGGCTCCTGCAGCAACGACAGCCAAAAGGTGGGTGGGCCATTGGTGCCTACATGGCTGAAAACCCTGATCCCACGTACTACACCCGCTTGCTCTGGGGCATGTTGCAAATGGCCGATGTGCTTCACCGTGCCGATGCCGTAGAAGTCGTTCAAGCAGAACTGCTTCGGTACGCCCAACGCTTCACGCCACAACACAGCGTGCTGGATTGGGGTTTTTGGCCTGATCAACCGGCGCATACCCATACCATCGCGTATACGCTGGAAGGATTTTGGCAGGTTGCCCGGCGTTTGCAGGAACAAGACATCATGGCGCAAACAGTCTGTTCCGTTGACGTTTTGTTGCAAAAACGCGCGTTGCATGGCCGTACAGCCGGAACATACGATGACCTGTGGCATGCCAACCTGCGCTACCGGTGCGTCACGGGCAACCTGCAGCTGAGCATTTTATGCGGGCAAATGGGCAAAGCCCTCGGCCGTGCAGACTTGTCGGACGCCGCACAAAGCCTGTTTGACGAAGTGGCCGCTGCGCAGTGTCGGTTGCCCTGGTCGCCGGTGTACGGCGCCATTCCGGGGTCTATGCCGTTTTGGGGGCCGTATCTGCGCGGCCGATTCCCCAATTGGGCGGCCAAATTCTGGGTGGATGCGTTGATGGCGTTGCGCGAAGATTAGAGACGCTTACTCGGGTTCAACCCGCATATCCGGTATATCCTGCATGGCCGTATATTGCTGGGAAGTGAGGTAAACAATGGCCTTTGACGTGCCGTCGGTGCGGATGTTGTAAAAACCGGCACCGGGGTTCATTTCGACATTGGCCCGTTTAACAAGACGCCAAAACGCAGGGTCATATGCAGTATCGTTGTGCGACAAATTGGCCGAATAATACTTGCCTTTGAGGGTAAAACTGAGGTGGAACGGGTCCGTGGATGCCGGATCGTATTCGTCAGAAATGTCTTCCGGCATAAAACGACCATGAGCAATTTTCTCCAATGCTGCCAGCAAATGCCGGTACGGTTCCGTGGTTATTCCGGTTTCACCGTCGTAAAACAGCACCATATCGGGGAAATAAGCCAGAAAGTCGACGTAATTGGACAAAAAGCCTTGAAATGCTTGTTCGCCACATGCCATGACGGTTTCCTCGTCCAAATAGTCGAACAACCCGATGGCGAGAAACCGTTCAAATGCCGTTTTCCAGGCCGACGTGTTGATGGCCGGCAGAAATTGCTCGTGGCTGATGGCAAGATACGGCGTGAAAAACTGCGGCTCTACCTGATTCAGAACAGGCGACTGTTTAGCGGTCAGCGCCACAATGCCCCATGCCGATTGTTCGGGCTGATGCGGCTGAAATGGCATGGATTGCAACGAGACGTGGTGCAGGCGGTATGGAGCGCCCTGATCTACCAGGGCTTTGTTGAAAATGCGAAAATAAGCATGGTCGTCTATGCTGATCAGCTGTTTTCCGTCGGGGTGGCGCGTTGCAGCACTGCGCATGCGGTAATACTGATCGCCAATGGATAATTGTACGCAAATGGCATCCGAATTGCCCTGCTCGTCAAGTGCCCAATCCCATGAAAAGTCATGAAAAGCCAATTGTGGCAAAACGGAGGAGGTAGTCTGGTGCAGCTCCAGCAAAAAAGTATCGGGCGCAGTCCCTTGACGGCCTTGTTCCAATACAACACCATAGCGGCAGGCCTTCAACACGTCGCTGTGTTTGAAGGGTTGACCGTTTTGCACCCGGGTGCGCCATTGACTCAGGGTAATGGGATCCACAACATCCGCTTCTGTGAGCTCTTCCAAAAACAACAGCACCCGTTCGGGTGCCAGAAAATCGGAATATTGCGCAATGGAAGCCGCCATGGAAATCAACTCCACGGTGCTGCAACCTCCATGTTGAAAGGCCCATTGCTGCAGGATTTCAGATTCCTGCGCGGTCAATAATGTTGCTTTACGCAAGGTTTGAACAAGCTCCAGTACTTGTGCCGGCTTGTTGTCAGCCGTGCGCATCAAGGGCTGAAAAGACACCATGCCCACATAGTGAGGCGAAGCCTGGTTGGCCAGGTACTGCAAAATGAGCCAGGGTGAAACAGGGGCAAGGCGTTCCCGGGCATATTGCTCAATGGAGGCAATATCCTGTTGTCCAAGCAGGTTGTTGCTTAGTGCAATTTGTAGACAATCCGCCATCCAGGGTGTGGTCGTGTCCAGAATTTTTGAAGTCATAACACAGGTTTTCAACGGTCAACTGTTATGCATGGGACCACTTTGGCGGGTAGCAGGGATTTTGGGATTAAGTGGGGCTAATCCGACTTCAGTAATAAGGCCGAAAAATAGCAAAAAACTACCGAATAAAAAAAAAGATACCGTATTTTCGCAAAAACAGCACAAAGTAAATCATCCAGGACTGTTGCAAAGCGTACAGCAAAAAAAATGCCACAAATGTGGCATTTTAGGTCATAAAAAATTAATTGTCATTCGGATGCAGGTACTTAAAACAAGGAACCGTCTTTACGGGGTGGCGCTACCCCTAAATGGCGATACGCCTTTTCGGTGGCCACCCTTCCGCGGGGTGTCCGCTGCAAAAATCCTTCCATGATCAGGAAGGGCTCGTGCACTTCTTCGATGGTGCCGGATTCTTCTCCTACGGCAGTGGATACGGTGGTAAGCCCAACCGGGCCGCCTTTAAATTTGTGTATGATAGCGCTCAGGATGCGGTTGTCCATTTCGTCCAATCCATATTCGTCTACATCCAGCGCTTCAAGGGCATATCGGGCTATGGCCGCGTCCACCACACCAGAGCCTTTCACCTGGGCGAAGTCGCGCACCCGCCTCAACAAGGCATTGGCGATGCGTGGAGTACCCCTGCTTCTGCGGGCAATTTCGTGTGCCCCGTCGGGAGCGGTAGGAATCTGAAGCAGGTCAGCCGAACGGTGCAGGATGTGTTCGAGCGTGGGCACGTCGTAATAATCCAGGTGACAATTGATGCCGAAGCGGGCCCGCAGCGGAGCGGTCAGCAGCCCCATGCGGGTGGTGGCGCCCACCAGCGTAAACGGATTGATGTTGATCTGTATGCTGCGGGCATTGGGCCCGGAATCGATCATGATGTCGATCCGGTAATCTTCCATGGCCGAATACAGGTATTCTTCCACCACGGTATTGAGGCGGTGAATTTCGTCTATGAACAGCACATCGCCCGGTTCGAGGCTGGTGAGAATGCCCGCCAGGTCGCCGGCTTTTTCCATAACGGGCCCGGAGGTCATTTTAAGCCCTGCACCAAGTTCGTTGGCGATGATGAAAGACAAGGTGGTTTTGCCCAAACCGGGCGGCCCGTGCAGCAACACGTGGTCCAGGGCTTCGCTGCGTTGGCGGGCGGCTTGAATGAACACCATGAGGTTGTCCACCAATTTGCGTTGCCCGCTGAACTCGTCCAGCAGTTTGGGGCGCAGCGCTTTTTCAATTTGCTTGTCTTCCGCCTGGGGATCGTTTGCGAGATTTTTGGACACCACAATAAGTTATGAAGTACGCTCCGGGCGCCTGCCTGAAGCAAAACAAATGCAAACTTAACACAAAAAATAGAAAAACCGAGAAGCAAACTGCCCTCGGTGCATCCGTGCGCATCTTTTACGGATCATGTAGTGTGTGTTCGGGTATCGATTCCCCAACACACACTAAGGTGCCACTGGCGCTGGAATGGCCATGACGACGTCTTCAGAAATGCAGTTGAATAGAACGGCTTGTGTCAACATGAAAGTAAGACGACAGTTTTATGCTTTTTATTACATCATTTCACAAAAAAAATAAAACCGCCGTTTACCCGCCCAATTGCACCACTTCCGAATCATCCATGCAATTGAGGTACAGCTCGTCTATGGGCTGCTTGAGCACCGGATGTTCAAAATCAGGTTCTAACTCCATCATGGGTACCAGCACAAAAGCGCGTTTGTGGAGTTCGGGGTGTGGAATTTCGAGCCCTTTGTCTCGAATAATGCGGCGTCCATAAAACAGGATGTCAATATCAATAGAACGCGGCCCCCATTTTTCCACGTGCTCACGGCCGAGTTCTTTTTCCATTTTGGCAATGGACTCCAGCAATGCACGGGGATCCATAGTGGTGTTGGCCATAACCACCATATTCAGAAACGCAGGCTGATCGGGTTTGCCCCAGGGTTGGGTTTCGTAAATGCTGCTTCGTTTGGCGATTTTGCCAACGTATTTTTCAATCAACTCCTGGGCAGTGCGCAAAGCAGCCTTGCGGTCGCCCATATTGGCGCCAATGCCCAAGAAAACGTTGATGTACTTTTTATAATAAGGTGTGTTCTGCATGTTGTCTTAAAAAAAGTGTGCAAAGATACGCAATTTCAGCGCCTCATCCTTAAATGTATTACCTTCGTGCGCAGATTTATTCACCTGAAAAAATAACACCACCATGAAGTGCACACACGTATTGGCAGGCCTGATGTGCCTGCTGCTGATAAACGCCTGCGGAAACAAGATTGACGAAACGGTTGTCACCAATATCCAAGACACCGGCGAAAAAGTTCAACAGGGCAAAAGCCAACTGGTCGACATCATTGAACGCACCAAAGTGCTGGCCGATAAAATTGCCCTGGTTCCCGTGGATGTCCAAAAGAAAAAGGAGTTCATCGAGTTCTACAAAATTGCATCTGTAGTGTCCGCCCGCAAAATGCCTCTGGAAGACATGTACACGGATATGGAAACCAAGCTGCAGTCGCTTGAAGAGGGTTACCGCTCCGGCAAAGTCAAAAAAGAAGACGCCTTGAAAGAGGTCAACATGATCAACCAGCAAGTGACGGAAATCCAGACCAAGATCCCGGTCATTGTGCATATTTCCGATAGCCTGGTAGGGGTATACGACAAAATGGTCGTCGGTGCCAAAGGCCCTGCACAACCAGTTCAATTACCCGACGCTGCGGGCATGGGCACCCAACCGTCTTCTACCAGCACAGGCATACCCGGCGCAGCCGCTTCCGGTACCGGCATTCCCGACGCAGCTTCTTCCAGCGCTGCACCCTCGGGTACTGGCACCGGTACAGGTACTGGCACCGGTACTGGCACTGGCGCAACGCAAGGCACCGGCTCCACGGCCATACCGGCAGGCACCAACAGCCAGCCCGCCGACAATGATCGCATGAAGAAATCCGGCGACAAGAAGGTCAGCAAAACCCTGACCAACCAATAAAATCCTGTTTTATTTGTCCGACAACCAGCCTGTTAGCTTTTCAGCCATAGGCTGGTTGTCTTGCGCAAACCGCATGGAATCCGAATGGGTTCTGCCGTTGATGGTGTACAGTTCAATCGCCTGTGGAGCAGGGTATTTTTCAGCAAACGATACGCTGCTTTGATACGACACAATCGCGTCGTCCGGACAGTGCATCAGCAATACGGGCAGGTGTTCGTCTGGCGACAGGTGGTTCACCGGATTGGCTTCCTGAAAAGCCGCAGAGCCTTTTTCACCGCGGGTGTACCAGTGCAATGCGCTGAAAGGCGTCATAAAGTCCAGATCAAGTGGCCCGGCAAACGACAGGAACCCGGTAAACTCAAGCCCTGGCAAATCCCTTTTGTCCTGCCGGCGGCGGTCAAAAACAAGGTGTGCCGTTAAGGTAGCGCCCGCAGAGGAGCCGCTCATCACCATCGGAATGTGGCTCCATCCTTTGCCGACGGCCCATTGGTAAGTGGCCTCTAAGGCAGCCTCCATGTCGTCCATCATGCTGTGGTGGCTATAAACAGGTGCCAGCCGGTATGCTGGCATGACCACGTGGAACCCCTGTTCAACAAAAAACGCAGCGACATCGGGATACATGCCCGGCGTACCGTTTCGCCAGCCACCGCCGTGCACAAAAAACAACAGGCGTTGGCAGGTTGGATCCGGATTTTCCCACAAATAAAGGTACTGTTTCCGGTGTTTACCATATACAAAACGTTGCTTCGGTACCGTTCGGGGGGCCTTAAGCCAGTGTACCGCCATGCGTCCTGGTATTTCAAATAATTGTCTGATGAGTTCGGGATGAGCGAACCGCAAATCGGTCACCGGATTATGATAGAATGTCATGTGCTTTGTTTTCAAACTAAACAGTACAGCCAACAAAGGGTTTTTGTACAATACAGGCAAAAAAAGTTCAAGCCAGTTGAATGTTTTGACGTTATTTTGCTTGGGCTTTTGAAACCATTAGCCTAACACACTACCCAATGCTCATGAACCGATTTCTGTATGTGTTGCTGTGCTGCTGTGGCCTTACCCATGCTTATGGGCAAAATTTGTCCCTGAGCCTCGACAGCCTCTTTGATGCCCGATGCCACGGCACCTCAAGCGGCTCTGTGTATGCAACGGCAAGCGGCGGCATAGGGCCTTATGTATTTCACATCAGCACCGATACCGTTAGCTACCCAAGTGGCACTTTTTTCGAAGTTTTTCCCGTTGGAGATCATTTTTTGGCGGTAACCGACGCATTGGGTGCGCGCGACACCCTGTTTTTTGCCATTTCCGAACCAGCAGCTTTTCTCTTTTCCTTTCAAACGCAACCGCTTCTTTGCTTCGGTGGGGCCAATGGCACGGCAAGTGTATCGGTCAGCGGGGGCACCAGCCCCTATACGTTCCAGTGGGACAATGGTGACTCGGGCAACTTAGCGGACAGCCTAGTGGGCGGATTGCATTTTGTGACGGTCACCGACGCGCAGGGGTGCATGGCAGCCAGCGTTACGAGTGTTGGTGAGCCTACTATGGTCATGGTGGACAGTTTTGTCGTTTCACCAGTGTCTTGTTTTGGCGGAAATGACGGTTTTTTGACTGTTTTCTCTTCCGGGGGCACTGGGCCATACGGTTTTATGTGGAGCGACAGCCAAACAACCGCCACTGCTACGGCGCTGTCCGCTGGGCTGATGAGCGTGACGGTTACGGACAACAATGGTTGCTCCGGGAGCAACACTGCTTTTGTGGATCAGCCGCCGCAATTGGCCGTTTTTTTGCAAAACAGCACCGCAGCCACCTGTGTGGGCCGTTGCGACGGCAGCGCAACGCTCGCAGTACAGGGCGGAACGCCCGGATATACAATCGATTGGATGGGGGCCAACGCGCCTTTCAATGCCTTGATGAGCGACAGCCTCTGCGCAGGAGTTGTGCAGGTGGTGGTGGCGGATTTTTTTCAATGCACGGCCTCCCTTTCATTTACCATTGGCCAGCCCGACACGTTGCGCGCCGATTTCCAGTTGACGCCGCCGGTTTGCGCTGGTCAAAACAACGGTGCTGCTGTGGTGAATGTCACCGGAGGGCTTGGTGCGTATCAAATCAGCTGGTCAAACGGCCAAAACGGTGCTTCTGCTTCCAATTTGCCTTGCGGACCATTGGGCATTACCGTGGTTGATGCGGCAAATTGTGCGGCTGTTTTTTCAGACAGCTTGCCCTGCGTATCGCCACTCCTGTCCAGTACCGTCGATGCAGTACCGGTGCGTTGTTTTGGGGAGTCTAACGGGCAGTTGTCTGTTTCGCCCAGCGGTGGCCAAATGCCGCTAAACTACGCATGGAACGACGCCAACCAGCAAAACGCCCCAACGGCCAGCAGCTTGCCAGCGGGCGTGTACAGCGTGACGGTTACCGATGCATTTGGATGCACAGCAACAGCCTCCGGCGAGGTTTTCCAGCCGTTGCCGTTGACGGCCACCATTGGTGCCGGACCGATACGATGCGTGGGTGAAGTCAACGGAACGGCTTACGTCAACGCTGTTGGCGGCAATGCTCCATATCAATATACCTGGAACAACAACCTGAATGGCGATACCATCGGCGGGCTTGCTGTTGGAAATTATTTTGCCACCGTGACCGACAGCAAAGGCTGCACCACCGTGTCGACTGTTGCGTCGGTTGGCCAGCCAGCCGATGCGGTCAAAGTGGTTGCACAACAAACGGTCACCGGATGTTATGGCAGCAGCCAGAGCGGAGCCGCTTTGGCGGAAGCCACCGGCGGCAATGGCGCACCATTTACTTACTTGTGGAGCAACAACCAGAGCGGAGGCGAGGCTTCCAACTTAGCCGCAGGCGCATATTCCGTTACGGCTTCCGATGCCAAAGGCTGTACCAGCGTTGCCAGTGTGGAGGTGGTTACGTGGGACAGCATTCGGCTCAATGTGATTTTTACAAAACCAGGTTGCTATGGCGCTTCCGATGGTCGGGCAGCCGTAAACCTCATAGACGGTGGTGCGGGTATGGGCGATACGCTTTTATACACTTATCAGTGGAGTATACCCGATCAACCAGGCACTTTGCTCATCAATGGTTTGTCTGGAAGCCAAACGTACGGCCTCACGGTCAGCGATGTGCAGGGTTGCAGCGATTCCACATCGTTTTTTATACCGGATCCGTCGCCGCTCAACGTAACGGCGTATGCTGAAGCGGCGAAATGTGCGGGTGACAGCAGTGGATCGGCGGGTGTATTGTCTGCTCAAGGCGATTATCCAATAGTGGAATACCGATGGAGCACAGGCGCGAGCACGCCGGTGTTGAACGGGTTGCCCACCGGCGCTTACAGCATCACGGTGGTCGATTCAAAAGGATGCGAAAGCGATACCCTGGTGCAAGTAGATGAACCGCAGCCATTGGCCATAGACTTTACGGTCAAACCGTTGTTGTGTTTTCAGGGTCAAAGTGCGTCCATTAATGCCAAAATCAACGGTGGAACGCCTGCTTATCGGTTTAACTGGAGCAATGGAGACACCAGCGGTGCGATTCAAAACCTTTCGAGTGGGCTGTATGTATTGACCTTGACCGATGCCAATAGTTGTGTATTGACTGACACGGTGGTCATTGAAGATCCTTCTGCTGCCGCCATAAACCTGATTGCCGAAACGCCGCTGTGTACGGATAGCCGAAACGGACGCATCACAGCCGAGGTGACCGGTGTGCCGCCGCTTTTGCGGTTTAGCCTCGACGGGCAGACCTACGGACCGTCCAATGTGTTCATTGGGCTTCGCGGCGGTTTGTACACGGTTTGGGTAAAAGATGGCAATGGGTGCATTTTCAAAGATACGGTTACAGTGCCAACTCCCCTTCCTGTGCTCGTTTCGTTGGGTGCCGACACCACCATCCTCATTGGTGACAGCCTGTTGCTCATTCCCGAAGTGGAGAACGCTTTTGCCCCCATCGTGTTCGAATGGCAAACAGTATTGGTGGAAGAAACGGCATGTCCGGATGCGCCTGAATGCAGCATGTTGTGGGTAAAACCCCTTTACGACAACACGTATCGGGTAACGGTGACAGATGCCAACGGGTGTTCATCAGAGACCGAGGTGCGTGTAGCGGTGCAGCAGCCAAATGGCGTGTTTGTGCCTACGGGATTTAGTCCTAACGGCGATTTCAACAACGATTTGTTGCTGGTGCACGCCCAGAGCAGGGGTGTTGTGGAGATAAGCCGTTTCTCGGTGTACGACCGGTGGGGCGAAGAAGTGTATTCCGATCATCATTTTCCGGCAAACGACCCTACGCGGGGCTGGGACGGGACTTTTCGGGGCCAGCCTTGCGACCCGGGGGTTTTTGGCTGGTGGCTGGAAGTGGAGTACGCCGACGGGCAGTTCAACACCATTACAGGAAATACCACTTTAATCCGTTGAATTTAATACACATGAACAACCGGTTTACCTTTTTATTCCCGCACATGAAGATTCAATTGAATGCGCTTGTCCGTTTGTCTGTCTGTCTGCTGTTGTTGGCCTGTGGTGGCCGGGCAACGGCACAGGATCCGCGGTTTTCCCAGTTTTATCATTCGCCCTGGAACCTGAATCCTGCAATGACTGGTTTGTTCAATGGCAGTTGGCGTGCATCTGTAATCTACCGCGATCAGTGGAGCAGTTTTTTGAATCCGGAGCCTTTTCGCAGCAGTTCGGCTTCATTTGACGCGCGTTTGCCCGTAGGGCGCAACGACCACGTGGGCTTTGGCCTCGGGGTGCTGCATGATGAAGCGGGCACAGCGCGATTTGTGCAAAACCGCGTACACCTGAGCGGGGCTTACTTGCGCCGATTGGCTGGGGGCCGCAGCCGAACGAGTCACTATATTGGAGCTGGCTTGCAAGCCGGTTTTGGGCAAAATGGCATCGACTGGGGCCGACTGTGGTTTAGCCGACAGTTTGACCCCAATACGGAAACGCCTGATTACAGTGCCGGAAGTGGAGAACCCAACGCCAATGCCGCCAGCAACATGTGGTTAGACCTTAACGCAGGGGTACTTTGGTACACCTTGTTCAAAAATGACGGGTTTGTATACGCAGGCGCGGCCATGCACCACCTCAACGAACCGGGCATCTCGCTGATTGATGACGATTCGGAAACCCTGTACAGAAGATACGCGGTGCACTTGGGTGCCCAGGTTCCGTTGACCAACGAACTGGCCCTGCAGCCGGGCGCTTTGTGGTTGAGCCAGGGTCCGGCCCGGGAAATCAACCTCGGTGCCAACATCCGATACGGCAACAACGATTTTCAGGAACTCGCCCTCCGTGCCGGTGCCTGGTTGCGTATGAGCAATCAGTTGGACAAGGGGTTGGGGGCCGACGCGCTTATCATCACCGGCATGTTTGAATGGGAACGGTTTATGCTGGGGTTGAGTTACGACGTTACCGTGTCTTCACTCACCCAGGCCAACAACTCCAGAGGTGCCTTCGAAATCAGTTTGAGTTATATTCATCCGGGCGGTGCCCGAAAAAGCAAAGTGGAATGTCCTTCCTTATGAATGTGTCTGTAACCCGTTTGTTTTTTCCATTGCTGCTGTGCAGCGCGTTGGGCAGCATACAAACTGCCCGAGGTCAGTCGCCTGCATTACCCGCACCAGCCATATTTTCTATGGCCTCCTTTACATCCAAACATGTGGATGCGCGGCGGGTAGACGTGTGGCTGCCCAAGGGCTACCGACGGGAAAATGCATCGACTTATGCCGTGTTGTACATGCACGACGGCCAAAACCTGTTTGATACAACCTTTTCGTACGGCGGGCACGAGTGGCACATTGATGAGGTAGCTGCCCGGATGTTAGCCGCCGACAGCTTGCGTCCGTTCATTGTGGTGGGCGTGTGGAATAGCCCAAAGCGTTTTCGCGAATTTGCACCGGAAAAGCCATTTGCCCGCACACCTGAAGCGTTTCAACAACAATTGGGCAACGAGCGGGGGCGAGAACTGTACTCTGACGCCTATTTGCGGTTTTTGGTTTCCGAGCTTAAACCCTTTGTAGACGCTCAATTTGGGTGCAGCAAACGAAAAGAAGACACATTTATCATGGGCTCCAGCATGGGTGGGCTTATTTCCCTTTACGCGGTGTTGGAATACCCGGCGGTGTTTGGTGGCGCAGCTTGCGTGTCGACGCACTGGCCCCTCAGCCTTCAAAAAAACGATCACGCCTTCTCAGATGTCATGGGCGCATATATGCAAGAGAAGCTGCCGGCAGCGGGCAACCCCAAACTCTATTTTGACTACGGCACCACAACACTCGACAGCCTGTACGAGCCCCATCAGTTGCACATAGACAGTGTGCTGCGCGGCATGGACTATCCTGCTGCTCGCTGGAAAAGCCTTAAGTTTGAGGGCGCAGCACACAAAGAGGCTTCCTGGGCCGAACGGGTAGATATTCCTTTGTATTTTCTATTGGGCAAACCCTAAAGGAGCCACAGTCAATACATGGGACAAAATATGTACAAAAAGATAAACATAGAATTTCTTCTGCCTTGAAAACAATGATCGTGTTGGCTTTGCTGCTTGTAGCAACATCCGTTTCTGCTCAGCTCACGGTTCCCCTGCCAGGAATAGTGCAATATTTCGAACCATTGAGCGTACAGGGGCAGAAAAGGCCGTTGACCATTCCGGCGCCCACTACACCATCAGCCAAAAACGCCCGATACTGGGGCATCTGGTTTTTCCTCATCATCGGATGGTGCCAGGCAGGCTGGAGACGTTGTGCTGCAACAAGCAGAATATGTACTGAAAGGTGTACTGCCAAATCGGGTGATTATCCGGTTCGTACACGCTGGATATCCACATGGCGATGTGTCGGCCATGCAGGAAGTACTTCAAAATGCCATTCAATACAACAAGGAAAACCCTCAATAACGTCTGTATGAATCCTTTTTCAATGCCTGTTACGCTTCGTTGGGCCGATTTCGACATCAATGGTCACCTCCGCCATTCGGTGTATTACGATTTTGGAGCCACCGCCCGCGTACAGTTTATGAACCAACATGGACTGACCCTCGATACCATGCTGGCGCTTCAGGTAGGGCCTGTGTTGTTTCGCGAAGAGGCTTTGTTTAAACGGGAGGTACGCTGGGGCGATGAACTGCGCGTGACCCATTGGGTGACCAAGTTGAAACGCGACTTCTCCCGCTTTTCCTTCCGGCACGAACTCATCAAAGGCGACGGCACCCTTGCGGCTGTCATGCATGTAGATGGGGCATGGATCGACATGCAAATTCGCAAATTGACCTTGCCGCCACCACTGGTGGTCAGCTTGTCGGAAAATGCTCCGAGGAGCGAAGATTTTGTTTGGTTGGATTAGAACCGCTCAGATGCCGGGAATCTATGCGGATTAACTGAGCACCAACTGTAATCAGCCACACCGATGGGTGTACATTCAACATGTGGTCAAATTAAATGTGCTTCGCGTTGTAAACCAATTTTATATAAACTCAAAAGGGTCAATCCGATCATCAAACCCGGAAAAACGGCTACCCACCAGTCTGCCGGATTTTTTCGGGCAATGCTCAGCAGGCTGCCCCACGATACGCCCTTGAACTGCTCGCCGCCAAACCCCAAAAACGAAAGCGAGGCTTCCAGCAAGATGGCACCGGCAATGCTGAATACGGCCATGACCACCAGGGATTGCAAGGCATTGGGCAAAGCATGCCGCCACAAGATACGCAATGGACCTATACCCGCAGTTTCGGCAGCTTGCACATACTCCAAATCCCTGATTTTCAGCAGTTCTGCACGCAGCAACTGAGCGGGCGCGGTCCAGCTGATGCAGCCAATCAGGGCAATGAGCGCCCAAATGGTTTGTCCCGGCAACAATGCCGCCAAGGCCACGATGGCCACAATGCGCGGCACGGCATCCAGGATTTCAGCGCAGCGCATGATCAATAAATCCACCGGTAACGGCACAGTGCCCGCAGCCCAAACAGACAAACGCTTCCACAACATGCTACCGCCAGTACCCACGGCGCAAAGCAAAATGAACACACAGGTGACCATCAAACCCGATATCCTTACGGTGTGTCGCCATACCATTGCGTACAACACGCACAAAAGCAAACAAAGAACAGCCATCAGCAGCGAGGCCCGCGAGATGCGCAAACGGCGGTCGCCCCAATAACCGGTAATGCTGCCCAATACCACACCGAGCAACATGGAAATACCTGAGGCCAGCAAACCCGTGCAGATGGCTAACCTGGCACCGCCCACCAATCCGGCAGCAACATCCCTGCCTTGGGCATCTGTACCCAACCAATGCCGAAAGCGATTATCGCCGACCGGATGTACTGCGCCAGGAGACAACCTGTCGGCTGGCACGCTGCCATTCCACACACCAGGCGAAAACGGTATTGGCGCAAACAGGCTGAATTCGTAAGCATGGGTGTGCCACGATTCGTGCAAGCGCAAATTTTCCAATGTTTTGTGCTGGAATGCCTGTTGTGGATCGGCCCAAATATTGCGCAGGCCGGGGCAAAAAGTTTGGCCTTCTATGCGGCACACCAGCGGACGCTCGTTGGCTATCACGTCGCGAAAAACAGCCAAAAAAACCATTGCTGCCAGCCAAATTACAGCAGCCGACCGAAAAATGCCCCTATTGCGCATACGCCTCCAATGGAAAAACGAGTTTCAACGATTGAGATAACGCACGCCAGTCGGCACCCGCCCGACCAAAGCCCAGCAAAAATCCACCTCCCCCTGCGCCACATATTTTTAATGCAAAATTATCCTCCGCCAATAATTTCTTCCAAATATTAATCATGTGTTCCGGAATAAGTGGCCCTGCCATGTGGAGCTGTGCGGCAGAGAGCTGCCTGAGGGCGGGCCAAAGGGCAGATTCATCGGCATGCATCCAGGCGTCCAGTGTCTGTTGATGGTATTTTATCCAGGTTTGATCGAGTTCAGCACGAAAATGCGGGTCTTTGCATTGTTCCATGAAACGGCCGACCAGTGGGCCCGTTTGTCTGGGGGCACCGGTGTCCACCAGAAAAACGCGGGGTGGGGGAGTGCTCCAGGTGGCCAACCGGGCTTGGTGCGCCGAATTTATATCCGGTATATATAAGGTGTCGTTGAGGTAGGTGGTCAGGGGGTCTATGCCTGAACTTTGACCGTGAAAGTAGCTTTCCATCCGGCCAAGCATCGTGCGCAAGGCTTGCAGGTCCGTTGTTTTTTCCAGCGCAAACCGATCATAGACAGCAGCAACCAGGGCACCCGAACTGCCCAAACCGTATCCATGCGGAATGTTTGAGTGGAAACGAAGGCCATTATTGATGTCTTTTTCAAACGATTCAACGTCAATGATGCCCACATCGCGCAATACCTGGCTTTTGGCAAAAAGCATCAGGGCATCGCCAAAAGGCTGGTATGGGTCATATAGCCAGCGTCCGGAAAACGCCGGTGTGGGCGTTGCCAGAGCCGGCGCGCCCAGCAGCAGCACATACTCTCCAAACAACAACATTTTTCCTGGATAGGATCGCATAAGCGACAAAGGTAACACACCCGAACAATCCGTACCTTCGCGCTGTTTCTGCGATCAACATTTACCGTATACCCACAGCACACATGAACCCATTTGCCCATCCTGACCAATTCAAGCACCGCCACATTGGCCCTAACGCTACGGAGACCCGAGATATGCTGGATGCCATCGGCGTCGGTACGCTGGATGAATTGATCCAACAGACTGTTCCAGACAACATTCGCCTGAAAAAACCCCTGGACCTGCCGCCCGCTTTGTCGGAATTTGACTATCTTCAGGAACTCAGGCAAACTGCGCAGCACAACAAGTTGATGCGCAACTACATCGGGATGGGATACCACGGAACCATCACGCCTTCGGTTATTTTGCGCAACCTGTTCCAGAACCCGGGCTGGTACACCCAATACACGCCTTATCAGGCAGAAATCGCTCAAGGTCGCTTAGAGAGCCTGCTTAATTTTCAGACCATGGTGAGCGACATGACCGGCCTGCCCATAGCCAACGCCAGTTTGCTCGATGAAGCCACCGCTGCCGCCGAGGCCATGCACATGTTTTTTGCCGAAAAAAACAAAAAAGCCAAAAACGGGGAAGACGCCAATGAGTTGTTTGTAGACGCTGGTGTGCTGCCCCAAACCATTGATGTGTTGCGCACGCGCGCCGTGCCGCAGGGCATACACATTGTGGTGGGCGACTGGCGCAGCTACGCGTTTTCCGAAAAAACCTTTGCGGTGCTGCTGCAATACCCCAATTGCCATGGAGCGGTGGAAGATTACCGCGCTTTTGCCGAAAAAACAAAGTCGAATGGTGCCTACTTGGTTGTTGCAGCCGATTTGCTCGGCTTGGCGCTCCTAAAACCGCCGGGCGAGTGGGGGGCAGACTGCGTGGTGGGCAACACCCAGCGATTTGGGGTGCCCATGGGTTTTGGCGGCCCGCATGCCGCTTATTTTGCCACTTCCGAAGAGTTCAAACGCCAGATTCCGGGCCGCATCATCGGGGTATCGGTCGACAGCAAAGGTCAACGCGCCCTCCGCATGGCCCTGCAAACACGCGAACAACATATCCGCCGCGAAAAAGCGACTTCCAATATTTGTACGGCGCAGGCTTTGCTCGCCAACATCGCCGCCATGTATGCCGTGTACCACGGGCCGCAAGGCATCAAAGGCATTGCCGAACGCCTGCACTGCATGACCTCCGCTTTAGTTGCCACCCTCACGCATGCAGGAAAAACACCGGAGTTCGGACAGGTTTTTGATACCATTCGACTGCCTATGAGCGACGACGAGCGGGAGGCCCTGCGCCTGCGTGCTGAAGCGGCCGGATTCAACTTCTACTACGACGATGCGGCGGTGCAAATTACCCTCGACGAAACGACCACAGAAGCTGATTTGCGGGAAATAGCCGGACTGTTTGGAACCGAATTGGCCGTGGTGACCACCACCCGTATTCCGGAAACGCTTCAACGCGACACCCCCTACCTTACCCACCCGGTGTTCAATACCTACCATACCGAAAGCGACATGATGCGTTACCTGAAACGCCTGGAAAACAAAGACTTGTCGCTCATGCACTCCATGATTTCACTGGGTTCATGCACCATGAAACTCAATGCAGCAACCGAAATGATTCCGGTAAGCTGGGACAATTGGGCTAACATGCACCCGTTTATGCCGGCGGCACAAACCAAAGGATATGCGCGCATCATCAGCGAACTGGAAACGTACCTGTGCGAAATTACCGGATTTGAGGCTTGTTCGCTTCAGCCCAATTCGGGCGCACAGGGCGAGTATGCCGGCCTGATGATTATCCGAGCCTACCACGAAGCCCGCGGCGAACAGCACCGTACGGTGGCGCTGATTCCGTCTTCGGCGCACGGCACCAATCCAGCCAGCGCCGTCATGGCCGGTATGCAGGTAGTTGTAGTCGCTTGTGATGAGCGGGGCAACATCGACATGACCGACCTGAAAGCCAAAATTGAAGCCCACTCGGCCAACCTGGCCTGTTTGATGGTGACATACCCCAGCACACACGGCGTATTTGAAACAGCGATTCAGGAAATTTGTGCGTTGATTCATGCCCACGGCGGAAAGGTGTACATGGATGGTGCCAACATGAACGCGCAAGTGGGCCTTACCAGTCCGGCCATCATTGGGGCCGACGTGTGCCACCTCAACCTGCACAAAACGTTTGCCATTCCGCATGGCGGCGGCGGCCCCGGTATGGGTCCCATTTGCTGCAACAGCAGCCTGGCACCCTACCTGTCCAAACACGTTTTTGCTGAAACCGGCGGCCAGGAAGGCGGTTCAGCGGTGAGCGCAGCGCCTTGGGGCAGCGCCAGCATCCTGCTCATTTCCTATGCATACATCAAAATGCTGGGCGCCGAGGGCCTTACCGATGCCACCCGATATGCCATATTAAACGCCAATTACATCAAGTCGCGCATAGAACACGCATACCCCATCCTGTACACCGGCGAAATGGGGCGTTCAGCACACGAGTTGATTGTAGACCTGCGTCCGTTCAAAAATCTGGTCAGTGCCGAAGATGTAGCCAAGCGCCTGATGGATTATGGTTTCCATGCACCCACGCTGTCGTTCCCGGTTGCCGGTACCATCATGATTGAACCAACCGAAAGCGAGAGCAAAACGGAACTGGATCGGTTTTGCGACGCGCTCCTGGCCGTGCGGGCAGAAATAGACGAGTTGGCCAGCGGACAATACCCGGCAGACGACAATGTGCTGCACAATGCCCCGCATACTTTGGAAAGTGTAACCACAGATCATTGGCAACACACCTATTCGCGTGAAAAAGCTGTCTGGCCACTGCCTTATCTGTACCAGGGTTTCAAGTTCTGGCCCACAGTAAGCCGCATTGACCAGGCCTATGGCGACCGTAATCTGGTGTGCACTTGTCCGCCAATCGAAACGTATGCAGAGGTAACCGAAGCATAAAATAGGAATACTATAAACTTTATTCATCACTTCGCGTTTTGCTTCGTGAAGTGTTGATTATCGGGACGGTGTTATCAATTGGTAAACATCCTGCAAAACTTTTTTCTACGGTGTTGTCTTCCTGTTTGGGCAGAATACGGAGCTATTGTAACGACAACAGGTAGACAACACCGGAAAAAGGTCAAGTCGGGGTTTGTATGTTAATACCATCAAGGTATTTTTATGCTAAATTTTAGCATTTCGCTTATACTTAACCTGTAGTTAAGTTGTTATCTTTTAACTTTGTAGGGTGGGTTTGTTTTGTACAAGTCCACCCTTAGGTATATATTTTTCTACAACCGTTAAACCGTTTCCGTTTTATACGGGATTTGCTAATCAAAAAATTACATCGCCATGTACACCAATCGAATTCTCTTCCGCTGTTTCCTTGGGTTCCTTGGAACCATTGTGTTGTGCGCCCACCTGACTGCGCAGTCCAACATGATCAGCATCAAACCAATTACCGTCACTCAGCTCACCGGAGGCAATAATGGGGCTGATGCCTTATTTGATGGAAACCTGTCAACGCCCTGGTTTCCTGGATGGAACCCGCAGGATTATCCTGCAAAATGCAGAATTGATCTGGGAAGCGAACATTTTGTAGAAGAAATCAGGATATACGACGGCAGCAGCATGCCCGACTTTTATCTGTTTGGTGCCAACGACATCAATGAAACGCCAAAATTCATTTACCGGGGTGTTTTGGATGGTTTTCAGGTTTGGCGCGATATTCCGGTACAAAGATCGGTTCGTTACCTGTATGCCACCCTGGTGCAGCCGTTTGGCGACGCCCAGGTACTCGAAATGTCTATTTATAAAGCGGATACCAGCAATACATCGGGAAGCGCCCGCGGCGAAGCCGATAAAATAAATCTTTGCGGGTTTCACTGGATTCCGTTGGACAAGCTTAAACCCTTCAGCGCCTTGCGCCTGTATGCGCCAAGCGGATGGATGTGGCGCCCCGACGGACTTTACGTTGAACCCATTTACCAGGCTCAAACGCCAACTGTCAATGGTTACGATTCCTATTTGGCCCAGGCCAAAGCGCAAAACCTGAACGTCATTCCCACCATTAACCAAACGCCGGACTGGTACGCCGGGGTGAGCAATGGCATCGGCTCCAATGATTATCCGCCAATTAAGCCAGGATTATCGCGCACCGACCCTGCATCGTATAAAGATTTTGCCGAGTTTATGTGGCAAATGACGGCGCGTTACGGGAGGGTAAAATATCCCGACAGCCGCCTGCGGGTAGATACCAATCCGCGCTGGCCTGGTGATGTGCCCAATCAAAAAAAATCAGGCCTCGATCTGCTGAATTGCCTGGAAGTGTGGAACGAGCCCGACAAATGGTGGAAACTGGGCGGGCCGGAGGCCGACATCTACATGCAACCTGAGGAGTACGCCGCTTTGTTGTCTGTCACATACGATTCCATTAAATCGGCCGACCCGAGTATGAAAGTCATCATGGCAGGTTTGGCCGGCTTGGATATTCCTTACCTGACGAGGATGAAAACCTGGTTCAGCGCCAACAGGCCCGACGGGAAATTTGCCGCTGACGCCATCAACGTGCACCATTACTGCAACCAGGCCACCCAACAAGGCAGTTTCCCCTGGAACTTTGTTGACGCCGGGGGCATTAGCCCCGAAGCGGACATCAACATGTCGTTCACGACGCAGGTAGTCCAGTTTGCCAAAGACCTCGGCATTGAAACCTGGGTCACAGAGTTTGGATACGATACGTATTTGCCCTCCTGGCAATACCCGACTCCCGTACCCGGTTATACGGTTTACGAGCAGCAGGCGCAATGGCTGGTGCGTTCCTACCTGGAATTTATGCGCTACGATGTGGACAACATGTTCATGTACAACGGTGTAGACGAACCCAATTCTACCAACGGCGGGCTTTATCAAAGTTGCGGCCTGATGTACAGCGGGAACTATCAACCGCCTTTTGCGCCAAAAATTTCGTACGTCAAAGTCGAGGAATTAATCCAAAAACTGACAGATGTAGAATATGTCGGCGAAAAATCACTCTCCAATCCGAATGTACGGGTCTTGTCTTTCCGCAAAAAAGACGGTAAAGAGCGCATCATTTATTGGTCGCCTACCATGTTGGGTCCAAATACCGCTATCAACTTTACCCTGCCCGGTACACCAAACCTCACGGCTACCGAATGGCCTCAATATTACGATTTTAATTAAACCAACAGCATGAAAACAGTCGCCATCATCGGATCAGGTGCCGTGGGCAAAACCCTCGCGCAAGGCTTTTTAACATATGGCCATCCGGTGGTGGTGGCTTCCCGTTCGGCCGACAAACGGGCTGAGTTGGAAGCCGCCATACCAGGCATCACCACTGCCGACTTTGCCGAGGCGGCAAAACAAGGTGACATCATTGTGCTGGCGGTTAAAGGCCATGCAGCGGAAGAAGCTGTGACGCTGTGCGGCCCCCAACATTTAGCCGGAAAAACCGTCATTGACGCCACCAATCCCATTGATGACTCAACGCCGCCCACCAATGGGGTGTTGCATTATTTCACCAACTTTGGGCACTCGTTGATGGAAACGCTGCAACTGCTGGCTCCGGAAGCGCACTTTGTCAAAGCCTTCAACAGCGTTGGCAGCCACCGCATGGTGAATCCGGTGTTTGCAGCAGGCAAGCCAAGCATGTTCATCTGCGGCAACCATGAAACTGCCAAGGCCGAGGTTCGTGGTATACTGGACCAATTTGGTTGGGAAACGGAAGACATGGGGGGCATAGAAGCCGCCCGCGCCATTGAACCACTTGCAATGCTCTGGTGCATCCCGGGATTTCGGGAAAACCGCTGGGGACATGCGTTTAAATTGCTCCAGTAGCGGCGACTTCAGTC
>JBMOHO010000018.1:0-23503 GCA_049317805.1 Saprospiraceae bacterium | reverse complement strand
GCCCCTACGTCGTTGTGGTAAATATACGTGGTAGGGGCGACCCTCGTGGTCGCCCCCCTACGTGGTCGCCCCCTCGTGGTCGCCCCACGTGGTCGCCCGTCACATGGTCGCCCCCCCACGTGGTCGCCCCAAACCACAAATAAAATATAATAAATTTGTTTTTACATGGCCCGCGCAAAAAAAGACACCACCGTACCGCCTACTACATCGGCCCACCACGACGACTCTGTGGTGACCCTTTCGGGGATGTATCAGACGTATTTTCTCGATTATGCCTCCTATGTCATCCTGGAACGCGCCGTACCGGCCATTGAAGACGGTTTAAAGCCCGTGCAGCGCCGCATCCTGCACGCCATGTTCGAACAACACGACGGGCGTTACCATAAGGTGGCCAACCTCATCGGCCAAACCATGCAATATCACCCCCACGGCGACGCGGCCATTGGCGACGCCATGGTGAACCTCGGGCAAAAAGAACTGCTCATCGATTGTCAGGGCAACTGGGGCGACTTCCGCACGGGCGATTCCGCCGCCGCACCCCGATACATCGAAGCGCGCCTCACCAAGTTTGCGCTCGACGTGGCATTTAACCCCGACACCACCCTGTGGCAACTCACGTACGACGGACGTAAACGCGAACCCGTCACCCTGCCCATGAAGTTTCCCCTCGTGCTGGCACAAGGCGTGGAAGGCATTGCGGTGGGCCTGAGCACCAAAGTGATGCCCCACAATTTCATCGAGCTCATCAAGGCATCCATCGCCCAATTAAAAGGCAAACGGGTCGAACTGTTCCCGGATTTCCCAACAGGTGGACTTGTAGACGTGCGCGACTACAACGGCGGTGCCCGCGGCGGCAAAATACGCGTGCGCGGCCGCATCAAAGAAATTGACAAAAAAACACTGCAAATCACGGAGATGCCTTACGGCGTGACGGTTAATGACCTCATCGACTCCATCCTCAAAGCCAACGACAAAGGGCAGATCAAAGTCAAAAAAGTCATTGATAAAACAGCCGCAGAAGTAGACATCGAGATCGAATTACAGCCGGGTGTGAGCCCCGATGTGACCATTGACGCCCTGTACGCCTTTACCGACTGCGAAGTGGGCATCAGTCCCAATTGCTGCATCATTGTGGAGGACAAACCCGTCTTTACCGACGTGCAGGAGCTCCTTCGCATCAGCACCGACAACACCCGCGAACTCTTGCGGCAAGAACTCGACATCCGCCGCCGGGAACTCGAAGAAAAAATCCACTTCGCTTCCCTCGAAAAAATATTCATCGAAAAACGCATTTACCGCGACATTGAAGAGTGCGAAACCTGGGAGGCTGTACTCCAAACCATTGACGCGGGCCTACGCAAATACGTGGTCACACCCAATGCCGCTGCGGCCCAGAAAAGCAAAGACCCCGGAAAAATTTACCTCCTGCGCGACATCACCGAGGACGACCTGACTCGCCTCACCGAAATCCGCATCAAACGCATTTCCAAGTATAACGTGTTCAAGGCCGACGAAGACATGATCCGCATGAACGACGAACTGGCCCAAACGCTGCATCACCTCGCCCACCTGACCGAATACACCATTGCCTATTTTGAAGACCTGCTGGCCAAACACGGCAAAGGCCGCGAACGGCGCACCGAAATAGCCGTATTCGATACCATTCAGGCCACTGAAGTGGTAGCCAACAACGCCAAACTTTACGTCAACCTGACAGAAGGGTTCATTGGCACGGGGTTGAAAAAAGACGAGTTCCTGCAAGATTGTTCTGATATAGACGACATCATCGTCTTCCGGCGCGACGGCGTGATGAAAGTGGTGCGCATCGGCGAAAAAATATTTGTTGGCAAAGACGTCATACACGTCGCCGTCTGGAAAAAAAACGACGAACGCACCACCTACAACATGGCTTACCTAGACGCCGAAACGGGCCGCTCCTACGTCAAACGCTTCAACGTGACCGCCATTACCCGCGACAAGGACTACAACCTCGCCTCCGAATTCAAAGGCTCTAAAGTGCTGTACCTGACGGCCAACCCCAACGGCGAAAGTGAAGTGGTTACAGTCACCCTCAGCCCCGGAAGCACGGCCAAAATCAAAGTGTTCGACTACGATTTTGCCGAGCTGGCCATCAAAGGCCGCGATGCGCAAGGCAACATCCTGTCGCGATACCCCGTGCGCCAGATCAAACAAAAAGAAGTGGGTAAAAGCACCATTGGTGCCCAAAAAATCTGGTTCGACGACATCACAGGACGCCTCAACACCAACGAACGCGGCAGGCTCCTTGGCGAGTTTGATACGGGCGACACCCTGCTGGTGCTGTACAACGATGGCAGCTACGAACAAACCGACACCGAACTGCTCCAGCACTTCGACACCAAAGAAATACTGCACATTGGCAAATTTAACCCGGATACAGTGCTGAATGCCGTGCATTTTGACGGAAACAAAGGCTGGACCCTCGTCAAACGATTCCGCATTGAAACCAACAAACTGCGCGAACGATATAACTACCTGAGTGATCACCCTAAATCCAAACTCTTGTTCGCCAGCTTAGCCGATAACCCGCGCATACAATACACCATTAAGATCAAAGGCAAAGCCATGCGCGGCGAACTCAGTCTGGGTGAGTTTATGGACGTGAAAGGATGGAAGGCCATGGGCAATCGCCTGAGCGATCAGTTGCTCAGCGCCGTCAAAGAAGTGCCTGCGGGCGAACAACCGCCTGAGCCCACAGAGCCACAACAAGGCGATCTGTTTGGCGGCGAATCCCACGGTGAAAAACAGACCTTTAAACCGGGCGATACCATAGAGTTTGATTAAACACCTTTCGTCGATTGAAAGTCTTGTTCTGACGAAATTTACCATGTTGGGCTTGCTTCAAACTGAAAAAGTGCCATAAATTTGCCATCAAATTAATATCACTTCAAAACCAAATTGACTCATTATGGAAAAGGTTTTAAAACCGGCTTCCGGCTGGTTGATGTTGTTGTTGTACTTAGTGTTGGTGGGTGTAGGTGTTTGGATGCTGTTTCTGCACATGTTTTGGGCTGGCGGCATATTGTTGGCCATAGCCAACTTTGTCATCGCGCCGGGCTTTATTGCCATTGAGCCCAACAATGTTCGAGTGATGACGCTGTTTGGCTCCTACGTTGGTTCCGTCAAAGACAACGGATTTTTTTACGTCAACCCCTTTTTTACAAAGAAAAAGTTGACAACCCGTGCCGAAACGCTGGACATACCGGTGATCAAAGTCAACGACCTGCAGGGCAACCCGATCATGATCGGCGCGGTGGTAGTGTACCGTGTCCGGGACACCTACAAAGCGGCTTTTGAAGTGGAAAACTACCAGGAGTTTGTCAAGTTCCAAAGCGAAACGGCGGTGCGCAAATTGGCTGGCCGATACAGCTACGACAACCTGGAAGACGAGTCCGCTACCGTGACCCTGCGCACAGGCTCCGACGAGGTGAACCACCATCTGGCCGACGAAATCACTGAACGCCTCTCCATCGCAGGCATCGAAGTGATCGAGGCGCGCATCAACCACCTGGCGTATTCTACCGAAATAGCAGGGGCCATGCTGCAACGCCAACAGGCGTCGGCCATCGTGGCAGCCCGCAGCAAGATTGTAGAAGGCGCTGTTGGCATGGTGGAAATGGCGCTGGAACAGCTCTCCCGCAAATCCATCGTGGTGCTCGACGAAGAACGCAAAGCCGTCATGGTCAGCAACCTGCTGGTGGTGTTGTGTGGCGACAAAAACGTGCAGCCCGTGGTGAACACCGGGACTCTGCACCAATAAGGGCCATTTCCCGGAAATGGGCAGGATGAGCCGAATGGTTGAAAAACGGCGCATCCTGCCCCAAAAGGGCTGTAGAATTTGACTTCATAAAACCGTTCCATCCAGTTTTGACGCACCATGGCCGCCAAAAAAAACTTTGTCTTGCGCATCAACGAAGAAACGTACGCCGCACTGGAGAAGTGGGCTGCCGATGAATTTCGCAGTGTGAACGGCCAATTGGAGTGGATCATCGGCCAGGCGCTCAAGCAACAAGGACGGTTGAAAGCGGAGAATTTGTCTGGCGAATTGCCCGAAGAACCGAATAAATAGCGGTAATATCTTGTTTTATAAATTTTATAACTTTCAATTGTTAATTTATGATTAAGTTTTATTCCTGCTCTTGTATGGTTAAAGATTTTTTTTTTTTTTGCATATCCTTTATAACATTAATCACCTTCAAAAACAAAAAAGTATGCAAAAATGCCCCCTTGCAGTTCTTTTCGCAGGACTGCTAATCGTCTCTTGCGGGAAAGACCCCGCGTCCACAGAAACAGGACAAAAGAATCTTCCATGGAACCGGTCAAGTTGTGCCCTCTCCATGCATTTCGAAGCGGAGAGTACCCGGATGCTTCGTCCTGTACACCCTTCGGACATGGCAAATCTGGATCGATTAGACAGCCTGATGATGATACCTAAACGCGAGCGTTGGTGTTACGACGTTTGTATTAAGTCTGACGGCACCACAGAGGTTGTGATGACTAATATGACACCGCTCTCCCCCCTAACCAGACCTAAATCTGGTGTGGCAGAGGGCCAGTATGACCCGGGCGTGCATAAAATCATCACAATAAATGGCGTTGCAACATTCTATGACGCAAACAATGTAGTGATCAACACTTTACCAGATGATGATCTCGGCTATAGTCAAACCGATGTGCTGGACATGGTGGAGGCGTTGCAACAAAATGCCAGCATTACCGACCAGCAATTTGATCAGGTATTACAAACGCTTATTAGCCAAGGTGCACAGATTCATGAGCTTCCCAATGACCTGGTCAGCATGCGATTCACCCTTCCCGATGGTGCCGTGTCCACAAATGTCTTTAACCGCAAAAACCGCATGATGGTAGGGCATACGCAACAGGACGCCACTGGAAAATTGCAATTCCGCTCTGCTATGCGCACCAGTGGCACTACATCAAACCCGGTGGTGGAAAGCTCCTACTGGGCCACATTCATCAAATCGGTAGACGGTACGATTCCCATGAAACTGGAAATACTCACCGATTTTGACCATTTCAGCTTCACCAATTAAAATCCTCTAAAACACACAACATGAAACATTCAACATTAATAATAACGCTGTGCTGCACTTCAGTAATAACTGCAATGGCGCAGTCTACGCCACGAAATACTTTATGGTTACAGGGTGCTGGTCCTACTTCTGGACCTTGGGATAATGCGATATTATATGCGCGCAATCAAATACTACCCCCGCTTCCTCCTCCGGTTTCGGCGTATAATTTCGTAGACATCAACGACTATGTGTACTACACCAACCAGGCTCCGACCATTCAGGTGTGTTCAAACGATATGGTGGCCGAGTTGAACAACGGAAACTACACAGACGTATTGGGCATAGGACATGATTTTGGCGGGCTTGTGCTGCGCAAAATGAACCAGTCGACCAACCGGTTATCCGCTATGATTTTGGACGGTGTGCCCAATCAGGGGTCAAAAGCGATTGAAAAAATTCTTCCTAAAGTGAATGTGAGCGAGGTGAAAAATCGACTACAAACAATCAGAAGTTATGTAGGTGCCAACTCAGACTGCCAGCAATGCAACATCGTTGGGGCTACGGAAACTTTTGTAGACCAAGTCATTTCAATGCAAAATACTTACCGGGAAATGACCGCCGACAACCCGGTTTTTCAGAGCCTGGGCCAGCCGACCATACCACATGCAGTGATATGGGGCAACGAAGATTCGCCTATATCCTTATCAATGGCCATGACCTCAAATGGCAATTACTTTAACAATGGCGATGACGTCGGCGACCGATTTGGCTACGTAAAGTGCTTTGAAGAGCAAATACAAAAACGGACTAAAGCGTTAAAAGACAAAACCATCACTAGAAATACCAACTTTATCTTGAATTTTGCTAAAGTTGTTATAGCGGTGATCAAGGAAGACTTGGCTTCATATATTGAGAATCTGCTTAATACGGCTGTTAAATATAATCAGGAAATTCGGGAAAGGGATAAAGAGCTGGCTGCCCTCCTGTCTTGTGAACTCATGCAAGAGGCCATCAATGCAGAATGGCATCTGATTGTAACTGGCCAGCCGATATTGGTCACCGAGACCATTTTGGTGCCAGAGTATGACTATGATTGTTGTGAGCCTTGTTATGACGAACCAGACTCCCAGGTCCAGGGAGATTGTTTTTCAGCGTGTCAAAATGGCGGGGCGTCCTGCAATTATCCTCCGCTCGTTCCTTACACGTACTCGTACTACGCCATTGAGCCGCACGATGCTTTGCTGACCAGATCGGAGCAACAACTGGCAGGCGCATTGGGTGTGTATGAAGCTAAAAAGACCAACCACTGGCAGGAGATGTTCTGGCAACAAAATGATATAAAATCAGCATTCCAAGACCTTTTTAATGGTGGGGCAGGTGCAGCGTTTGTGGTTCCCAAACAGTAATCAGCGAACGGAAAAACCAACAGTCAACAGGTGTGTCAAGTTTTACCCTTGGCACACCTGTATCTTTTGATCCCAAGTGTAGCATTGGAAGCAACTTTGCTACAAAATGATTTAAATAGAATGTTTCGATCTGTCATTTCTATTGTATTACCATTCGTATCCTTTTTAGTTTTTGCCACGTGCAAGCAAAAAATAGATACGAGCGCTAAACCCGAAGTAGTCTGGACCCATTCTCCGCTTAATGGCGATCGCTTTTTATCTATATATCCCGTAACGTACAAAGGGCAGTTCATTGCTACTTCGTTAACGGCGAATAAAAACGTTGTAATGGCTTCATCCTTTCTCGAAAATGGCACCGTTAATTGGGTCTATTCGGACAGTTCTGGAATATTAAACGCATTGTATTACAACCTTAAACCATACCAGAATGGGAAATATTTAATAATACCTAACGGCAATAAACTATCATGCTTTGACTTACACTCCGGCCAATTGGTTTGGGCTAATTCGCATTATAATACCGCAGAAAATTTTTTGGAAGGGGAGGAGAATAATCTATACAGAACATATTACGAACAAGGAAAGGCCATCATCGCCAGGATTAACGTACAATCCGGCGCTTTGTCCGTTGTTCATGTATTGGAAATACCCAAAGGTTTTAAATGCTATTTCCGGAGCCCGGTTCCAATAATAGAGGAACAAATGAATGACACCATTTTGTTGACTACCAGCATTCAAATGTCATTGGCAGATAACCATACTACTGCGAAAGTACATGCATGGAGCCTGCATCAGAAGCAATGGTTGTTTGAAAGCACTATATTTCCGGACAATAATGCTGGCTTAGGGGTGACAAAACAGCCATTATTGGTCGGGGACAAGGTTTTATTTGTGGCATATAAGGACCTGATATGCATGTCCACAAAAAATGGTGAAATAGTATGGCGCGTACAAATGAGCAGTGACATGCTATCTTCGACACCACTCGTTGTTGGCAATAAGATTTTTTGTGCTTTGGAAAATGGCAGATTATGCGCATTTTCTTTGGCTGACGGAAGTGAAATATGGAATGCACGATGCTCCGGTACACCGAGTCGAATCTCAACAGGCGACGGTGTTTTATTTGTTGTAGGCGGCGGAGACGGTATTTTATACGCTTACGACCAGGAAAATGGTGGGGTTTTATGGACTATGAAATCCACGGAGTTACCAAAAGCAGATAAACAAGGCTGGTTTCAACGAACTTTTTTGTTTGTTGAGCAACAAAACCGCCTGATGGTAACAGACGGGCGAAATTGGTGGGGTTTGTCGTTTTCGAATGGAGTGTTTACCCAATAGTTAACCTTTTATGACATTTTGGCTAAAAACTTTCAGTTTAACCATACTTTTACACGATGGAAATCAACGAATCAATCATGCGTTTCCTGACCGAACAGTTGCCCTCCGTACTCGGCATCTACCTCTTTGGCAGCCGGGCCGACGGCAGCGCGCGGGCAGACAGCGACTACGACATAGCCTTTTTGTTGCCTGCGCCTGCTGATTCGCCGGAGCCTTATGCTCTTTTTTCAATGGCTGTTGAATTGGGCGAGCACCTGGGTCAAACCGTAGACCATATAGATTTGCATCAGACCCAAACCGATTTCCGTTTTCAAATCATTTCCACCGCGCAGCGGATTCATTGCGCTGACCGCACGGCATGCGACACATTTGAAATGATCACGTACTCCATGTCCCAGCGCTTTGAAGAAGAGCGCAAAGACATTGTAGAAGCGGTTAAAAAAAGAGGAAGCATATATGGCTGACCCCAATTACTGCGGCACCAACTCCACCCGCCGGTTTCGTCCACGACCGGCTTCAGCAGTGTTCGGCGCTACCGGGGCCAAAAAACCCAGCCCTTTGGGCGTGAGCCGACCGGCTGCAACTGCGTAGTCTTTCACTAAAGCACTCACCACCGCCTGGGCGCGGCGCATCGACAAGTCGATGTTGGCGTCTAAGCCGCCCACATTGTCGGTGTGGCCCACCACATACAATTTCAGGGTCGGGTCTTTTTTCAGCGTTTCAGCGATGGCCTCAAGGGCAGGTTTAGATTCCGGTTTAACATCGGCCTTGTTGGTGTCGAAAAAGATGTCGTATACCACCGAGCGGCCCTGGTCTTTGATGTCGGCACCAATTTGTGCTGCGGACACCTTGTCTGCCGGCATTTCAGTCAGTTCCACCACTTCTACGCGGGAATAGGTTTCGAGGCGGTATTTGTTGTACATGGCGTATACAGCGATGTACACGGGCAGGCCGTTTTTGGTGCCCTTGTACACGCGGTATTCCTGATCCTCTTTGACCAATTCCTGCACGCCGGTCTCCAGGCCTTTTTGAAAATGCCGCGAAAACCACAAGCCGCAGTTCTCTTTGCTGCATCGGTACATTTCCGTGTAGCCCGCGCCCGTCAGCGCTTTTTCATAACTTTTAATGACGGCGAACACGCCAGCGTCTTTGGGGTTTTTGTAGACAATGCGGGTCACTTTGCCCTCCAGCGTCTTTAAGGGATCGGCAGGCGTTTTTTCGGCCGTTTTTGGCCCCAGGGCCAAGTCGTACTGGTCGAATTCTCGGACTTGATAGTCGACAATGATGGCTCCGGTATAGCGCGACACGAACGGGTGGTCGGCGCTGCCCTTGATGTCGGTTTGTGCAGGCAACAGGTGCTGGATGAACAGGGCAAGCAGGAAAGGGAGAAATGCTTTCATCGGTACGGTTGTTGAGCAATGGTTTTTTAATGCGATAAAATTGAGGTTTTTTTTGGATTTCTCGAGTCGTTTTTTTGCTTTGCAAAAAAGACAAGCACACCGACGAATAACCCCGTTCGTTGCCTATTTTCACCCCTCAGAACTGAACCTGTTTTCCTATGAACACTGTACTGCGGTGCGCCATCACGGTTGTGTTGGCTTTTTCGGCGTTTCAAGCCCTTGCCCAGGGCACATATCCACAGCCTGCTCCGTCTGACCGGCGCAGCGGCGCTTTTGCTTTTACCCACGCCACCATTTTCAAAAACTGGAACCAAAAACTCG
This sequence comes from Saprospiraceae bacterium, assembly GCA_049317805.1. GTDB lineage: Bacteria > Bacteroidota > Bacteroidia > Chitinophagales > Saprospiraceae > M3007. Next base: position 13,963 of record JBMOHO010000018.1, on the reverse strand, counting down.
AAGACGCCACCTTGATCATCCGCGACGGCCGGGTGGAAGCCTGCGGTACGGGCTTGGTCATTCCGAAAGATGCGGTGGTGACCGACTGCAGCGGCAAAACCATTTATCCGGGTTTTATCGACCTGTACGCCGCCGGTTACGGCCTGCCTGAGCCCAAACCTGCGGGCCCGCGTATGCCACAACAACCCCAAATGGGAAGCAATAAAAAAGGCGCCTTTTCCTGGAACGAAGCGCTTAAGCCCGAGTACAGCGCAGCCGATCAGTTTGCCAACAACCCCAAAACAGCCGAAATCCTGCGCAAATTGGGCTTTACAGCGGTGCTGACCCACCAGGCCGATGGCATATCCCGCGGCACGGGTGCCCTGGTGGCTTTGTCGGATGCGCGCGAAGCCGAAACCCTGCTTCGTCCCGACGCTGCACACCTGCTCTCTTTTCGCAAAGGCCTGAGTACCCAAAACTACCCGTCGTCGCTCATCGGTTCCATCGCTTTGTTGCGCCAAACCTACCTCGACGGGCAATGGTACGCCGCCACCGGCAGCAAGGAAGAGCGCAACCTGTCGCTCGAAGCATGGAACAAGGCGCAGGCATGGCCCCAAATTTTTGAAGCCGACGACAAGCTCGATATCCTGCGCATTCAGCAGCTTGCCAGGGAATTCAACGTCCGATACATCGTCAAAACCAGCGGCGATGAATACCAGCGCCTCGATGCGGTGAAAGCCGCCGACATGCCGCTCATCGTACCCGTGGCCTTCCCGGAGGGCTACGACCTGAAAAGCCCGGACGCCGCCCAGCAGGTATCGCTCAAAGAACTCATGCACTGGGAACAAGCCCCTGCCAACCCGGGTCGGCTGGAAAAAGCCGGCGTATCGTTTGCCCTGACCGCTTATGGACTCAAGGATAAAAAACAATTTTTGTCCAACCTGCGCAGCGCCATCGAACAGGGCCTGAGCGAACCCCAGGCGCTAAAAGCCCTGACTTACGAACCTGCCCGCCTGCTCAATGCCGGTGAACAGATGGGCAGCCTCGAACACGGACGCTTAGCCAACTTCATTGTGGCCTCCGGAAATATTTTCAACGAAAAAACGCGCATTCGCCAAACCTGGGTGCTCGGAAAAGCATACGACGCCGAACCAGAACCCTTCGGAGGCGCTGACCTGCGCGGCCGTTATGACCTGCGTGTGGGCACCGACACCTACACCTTGTCTGTAAACGGCAAGGCTGATGCGCCTGATTGTCAACTCTTCCGAGCCGATAGCAGCAAGATCAAAGCCGAACTCCAATACCGGCACGGCCTGCTCTTGCTTACTTATGTGCCCGACACCACCAACAAGGCTCTGGTAGCCCTGCGCGGCGAAGTGAGCAACGATAAATGGTACGGCAAAGCCACCCTGCCCAATGGCCTTGAGGCAGACTGGCAGGCAACCCGCTTATTGCCCCCTGCTGATAAACCCGACCGTTCTGTGGACGCAGGCGGTGCCAAGCCACGCATCGACGCATCCCCCGTTTTCCCATTCAACGCTTACGGATGGTCGGAAAAGCCTGTTGCGCAAACCTGCCTCATCCGAAACGCCACGGTCTGGACCAATGAAAAGGAAGGCATTTTGCAAAACACCGACGTGCTGCTCAGCAACGGCAAAATTCAACAACTGGGTAAAGGTTTGCGGGCTCCGGCTGGCGCTTTGGAAATAGACGGCTCGGGCAAACACCTCACTGCCGGCATTATCGATGAGCATTCGCACATTGCCATCAGCCGTGGCGTCAACGAGGGCACGCAGGAGTCTTCGGCAGAAGTCCGTATTGGCGACGCGCTGGACTCGGAAGACATCGATATTTACCGCCAGTTGGCCGGAGGCGTCACGTCCAGCCACCTTCTCCATGGCTCGGCCAACCCCATTGGCGGCCAGACACAGCTCATTAAACTCCGGTGGGGGGCCACGCCCGAAGAGCTCAAGTTCAACAACTGGCCCGGGCAGATCAAATTTGCCCTCGGCGAAAACGTGAAACAAAGCAACTGGGGCGACAACAACCGCACCCGCTACCCGCAAACCCGCATGGGTGTGGAGCAGGTGTTCGTCGACTATTTTACCCGCGCGCAGGAATATGCAGCGCTCAAAAAGTCGGGTAAGCCGTATCGCAAAGACCTCGACCTGGAGGCCATGCAGGAAATTCTGGAAAAAAAGCGCTTCATCACCTGCCACTCGTACGTGCAAAGCGAAATTGTGATGCTCATGCGCGTTGCGGAAAAATTCGGCTTCCGTATCAATACTTTTACCCACATACTCGAAGGCTACAAGGTGGCCGATAAAATGGCCGCCCACGGCGTGGGTGGCAGTACGTTCAGCGACTGGTGGGCCTACAAATTTGAAGTGTACGAGGCTATCCCCTACAACGCCAAGATGATGCACGACCGGGGCGTGACCGTGGCCATCAACTCTGACGATGCCGAAATGGCGCGCCGACTCAATCAGGAGGCCGCCAAAGTGGTGGAGTATGGTGGCGCCACCGAAGAAGATGCCTGGAAAATGGTGACCCTCAATCCGGCCAAACTCCTGCATGTGGATGACCGAGTGGGCAGCTTACGCGCCGGTAAAGACGCCGACGTGGTGCTGTGGAACAACCATCCGCTATCGGTATACGCCCATGCGGAAAAAACCTGGGTAGACGGGGTGCTGTACTTTGATGCCGTAAAAGACGCAGCACTGCGCGAACAAGTGCAACAAGAACGGGCCAGACTGGTGCAAAAAATGATTGCAACCAAAAAAAGCGGCGGGGCCAGCGCACCGCCCGTTAAAGAGAAGCGGTATTACCATTGCGACAGCGATGACGACGAGGGGTAGGTAAGCGGTATAAGGGCCAACACTTGGGGTATATGCTTATTGCTAAACAGCAACTGTTTTAACTTACACTTGCTGTTAACAAAAATGTTTACTACCTTTGCAATGAATATATCTTTTACAGACAAAAAATTACAGAATCTGTCATCAGATTTCAAGAAGTGCCGCCAAAAGATGGGTGATAGAAGGGCAAAGCTGTTTGTAACAAGGCTCAACGCCTTGAAGGATGCGACTACCTTGGAAGACGTCAGGCATTTGCCCGGCCACTTTCACGAACTAACAGGAGACAGAAAGGGGCAATGGGGATGCGAATTAGATCATCCTTATCGATTGATTTTCAGACCACAAGAAACCCCAATACCTACCAATGAACACGGCCAATACGTTTGGCTGGAAATATTAGGGGTAGAAATTGTTGAAATAATCGACTATCATTAATGATTTGTTCGGGTTATTATGGTAGGTTTTTAGCACGAACACACTAAGAGACAAACCCATGACAAAGCAAAATCAATATTTCCCTTCTGTGGTGTTTCACCCTGGTGAAACCTTGGCTGAAAAGCTGGAAGAAATGGAGATGGGGCCAAAAGAATTTGCACTGCGTACAGGCAAGCCTGAAAAGACAATCAGCGCAGTACTGAATGGCAAAAGCGCCATTACAGCCGATATGGCGGTGCAGTTTGAGCAAGTGACCAAGATTCCTGCGCACTTTTGGATGAGCCACCAAAGAAGCTATGATGAGTTTATAGCCAGGGAAAAACATCAAATAGTCATTCAAGAAGCCATGGACTGGGCAAAGCAATTTCCAGTTACAGAAATGATGAAAATGAACTGGCTGCCACAAGTGTCTACCATTCAGGAAAAAACGAAGGAAATGCTTGATTTTTTTGGCTTTTCCAATCACTTAGCCTGGGAAGATTATTATTGTAACCAGCAACTCAAGATTGCCTTCCGGATTTCACTCACCTTTACTAAAGAGCGCTTCGCCATTTCGGCATGGCTACGTCAAGGTGAGTTGCAAGCAGCAGCTTTAGAGGCAAAGGACTATTCAGAAAAGTCATTTAAAGAAGCCCTGCCGCATATAAAATCAATTATGGCTGCACATCCACAAGACTTTTTTAAACAGTTGCAAAGCATTTGTCTTCAAGCTGGCGTAAAAGTGGTGCATACACCCAACTTAAAAAAGGCTCCCATATGTGGAAGCACCCGCTGGGTTAACGATACGCCCCTTATTCAACTAAGCGGCAGGTATAAACGCAACGACAGCTTTTGGTTTACCTTCTTTCACGAAGCAGGGCATATCATATTGCACGGTAAAAAGGATGTTTTTCTGGAGCAAGTAGATTATTCCGACCTAGACCGTATTAAAGAAGATGAGGCCGATGCCTTTGCTGTAAAATGGACATTGACCAATGAGGAAACCAACGAAATATTAGCAGCAAGTCCACTCAGCGAGGACTCCATCCGATATTTTGCAAAACAGTTCAATACCCATCCGGCAATTATTATTGGAAGATTGCAATACAAAAATCAGATTCCATACTCTATAGGCAGCGCATTTATTGAACCAGTAATTTTTGATCACTTCACATGACCAACACCATCATCCGGCGGATCATCCTGCTCGGGGCTTTTTCCATCCTGAGCCTGCTGGCAGTGCAAACCTATTGGGTGTTGCGCACCTGGAACCTGTCTGAGCAGGAATTCACCCGGAAAGTGAACCAGGCATTGCTCGATGCCGCCAACGATCTGCACCGGCACTACGATTTCGATCTGCCTCCCGCCAACCTCATCAACCAAATATACTCCAACTATTACATCATCAACATCAACAACGTGTTTGATGCCCCTACCCTGGAGTATTACCTCCAAAAGGCATTCGAAAACCAGGGCATGCGCGAGGATTTTGAGTATGGCATATTTGACTGCACCAGCGGCCACATGGTGACCGGCCGGCGCATCAAGTACGATAAATCGGCCAAACAGGTCGTACTTGACCCCTTGGAGAATCCACTGCCCGCGCACATCGACAGCGATTTCATTTACTACTTTGGCGTGCGTTTTCCAAATAAAAGCGCCAACCTCATCAGCAACATGTGGATTGTGGTGGTGTTCACCATCCTGATGCTCATTACCGTGTCGTTTTTTATTTATGCGCTGTTCATCATTTTGCGCCAGCGCCAAACGTCGGAGTTGCAACGCGATTTCATCAACAACATGACGCACGAGTTTAAAACACCGATTTCGACCATCAACATTTCGACCGACGTTTTTCTCAAAGATAAAAACATACAACAAGACGCCCGCCTGAGCCGATACGCCTCCATCATCAAAGAACAAGCCCTGCGCCTGAACAACCAGGTGGAAAACGTGCTCCAGTACGCCCAACTCGAACGCAGCGCGTTCAAACTCAACATCGAAAAATTAGACCTGGGCGAAATGATCGATCACTTGAGTCCCTCGCTGGAGCTCAAAGCCGGAGAAAAAAACGGTCGCCTTATCCTCGACAACCAGGCACCGGGTGCCCTCATAGAGGCCGACCGGCTGCATTTGGCCAACATCCTGCACAACCTGGTGGACAATGCGGTGAAATACACCCGCCAACAGCCCGAAATCCGCATCGGTGTCTACCGCCAGGGATCTCAAATACTGTTGCAGGTAAAAGACAATGGCATTGGCATTCCCAAAGAACACCATCGACGGGTGTTTGACAAGTTTCACCGGGTGCCCACAGGGAACGTACACAACGTGAAGGGATTTGGCCTGGGCCTCTTTTATGTCAGAAAAATGTGCCAGGAGCACCATTGGAAACTAAAATTAGACAGCCAGCCAGGCAAAGGCACGAGCTTCAACATCGCGATGCCTGAAGCCTTCAGACCAAACGGAACAGACGCATGAACGCCCCGCTCCAAACCACGCCATATCCGGCTTTTGTGGGCCCGGTGGCAGAAACCCTGGGGCGCTGGTTGCCGGAAAATGCGTTTTCGAGGATATTTGTCTTGTGCGACGGGCAAACCCACCGGCACTGTCTGCCGTTTATACAACCCCTTTTGCCGTCGGATACAGCGTTTTTTACCCTGAAATCCCCATACGGCCATTCGCTTGAGCACCTCAAGTCAATGGCGGTGGCCGAGCAAGTGTGGGAGGCCATGCTTAGCGCGTCTCTCGACAGGCAGGCGCTGATGATCAACCTCGGTGGCGGCGTGGTGGGCGACCTTGGCGGGTTTTGCGCTGCGCTGTACAAACGCGGCATTCGGTATGTGCAGGTGCCCACAACCCTTTTGGCCATGACCGATGCGGCCCTGGGGGGCAAGCTGGGTGTCGATTTTCAAGGACTGAAAAACATGATCGGCGTTTTTGCAGCGCCGGCGGCGGTGTTTGCCGATCCGTTTTGGCTCAACACCTTGCCCCCGCGCGAATTGCTCAGTGGCTTTGCAGAGGTGATCAAACACGCGCTCATTGGCGATCCGGGTTTATGGGCCCAATTGACACACGGGCCACACCCCTTGCGCATGCAGCCTGCCGACTGGCCGACGCTACTGGCTGCTTCCATGCAGGTCAAACTGCGGATCGTGCAGGAGGATCCCCTGGAAAAAGGCCTGCGTAAACTCCTTAATTTCGGCCACACGGCAGGCCATGCGCTGGAAAGCTGGTTTCTGCAAACCCCCGAACCCATAACGCACGGAGAAGCTGTGGTGATGGGCATGTTGATCGAAAGCCATGTAGCTCAACATGGGCTTTTTAAAGCCTTGAGGGCGTACACCGATCAGCTGTATCCCCGGCGGCACATTCCGGCATGGGCATACCATGAATTGTGGGCGTTGATGCAGCACGACAAGAAAAATGAAGCACAGGCGGTCGTGCTGGCCCTGCCTGGCACCACACCCTTTTCCCTCGAACTGATGATGCCACGCCAGGAATCCGTTTTTGAGGCATTTTCAGCCTACAACCACCCCATCAACAAATAAACAAATCAACAACTAAAAAACAAAAAAAGCCGTTCCGGCAAAAAGCGGAACGGCTTCAAAAGTGCTGTTTATTGTTTTTCTATCCTTAATCCAAAGACTGGTTGGCCATGTTGGCGCTGTTGACCAATTGCTGGTATTCCTCGGGCGTCAGGTTGTCCATGCAAAAGTTGATGGGATTGATGGGGTTGCCTTTTTGGTGTACCTCGTAGTGAAGGTGCGGGGCTGTTGACAGGCCCGTATCGCCCACTTCACCGATTTTGCTGCCCTTTTTCACCTTTTCACCCTTGCGCACGGTAATCTTGTGCATGTGGCCGTACACGGTTTCGTATCCGTATCCGTGGCTGATTTTCACACAGTTGCCGTAGCCGGAGTGCCAACCGGCATCTACCACCACACCGTCGCCGGTAGCCTGAATGGCGGTACCGACCCTGGCGGGGAAGTCAACGCCCGCGTGGAACTTGCGCACTTTGTAAACCGGGTGGATGCGGCTGCCGAAACCGGAGAGCACGTTCATGCTTTTCTGGAGTTTGTCTTCCCGAACCGGTTTAATGCTGGGCAACGAAGCCAGCATTTCCTGTTGGTTGTTGGCCAGCAATTGAATGGTGTCAAGCGATTTGCTTTCGAGCGCCAACTGGCGGCTGAGCATGTCCACTTTTTCAACCACATTCCGAACGGCGTCTTCGCCATACAGGAAAGCGGCCAATTCAGGGTGTGCGTCGTGGCCGCCCACACCGCCATTCCAAACGGTTTCACTGATGGGGTCCATGCCAAAAACAGCGCGGTGTACGCCGGCATCGCGTGCCTGAATGTTTTGCAGAACCTTGGACATCATCTCCAGCTGGCCGCTCAACTGTCCGTACTTGTGTTCCATTTGCTCAATTTCGCCCAGCAATTCCTGTTCGCGGGGCGAGGGGAAATACGTATAGAGCAAAGAGAGCAAGAGCACCGAAGTCACCAGAACCACGGAGAAAAAACCGAAGAATTGCCAAATGCGGGTTTTAAGGGGTATGGTTACCTTTTCGTATGAAAGGGTATGTGTGTTGTAAACAAACTTTTCTTTCCTTCCCATTAGGGTTGTGTTGGCTCGACAAAAGGAACACAGAATCGATTAAAAGAAGGGACAAAGTAGCTTTCGCAATCCGAGGAGTAGCCTGGTGTGCCAGGGGATTAAAATTCGGAGAACCCACTGTTTAGTACCGTCTGTCGAGTCGGTTAAGATGTATAAGCCTTTGCATTACACACCCGATAGGATGCAAATGTATTGCATGATTATTTTTCCACAAAACATTTTTGTTAATATTTGCCTAACAATGTCATTTACTGGTCGAAAAAGAAACAATTTATTAACATTTATGCTCCTTTATCCACAGCGAGGTCAAGGATCATGATTTTTTGCCATATTTTTTGGGACAAACCCTGGTTCAGCGATTCCAGATCATTGACGGCGGAAAGCACCACGGGGTCGTCCATATCCTGCGCAAAAAGGGCCGCAATCTTGGAATTTAAGGCCAGCATTTCCGAGCAGTAATCGAGGTAACGGGTGAGTTCGTAGCGCGAGAGCAAGCGCTCGGGCGAGGATTTGGTTTGCACGTGTGTGGTGAGCAGGTGGGCAGGGTCTTTGGTGAGCTGGTGCATGTCGACCACGTGCGCAATGCTCCTGAGTTGGTGCAAGGCCGCCAGGGCGGATCGGCGTTTGATGCGCATTTCGAGGCCGATTAAAAAAACGAGGGCAAGGCCCAAAAAAATGAGTTCGTTGATGGCCGCTTCTGTGGCCTGCAGCAGGTCGGAAATGTCGTTTGTGTGAAATGAAAAACGCTTCACCAGCATGAGGAGGGCGCCAAATCCAACGAATATGAGCATGCCGATGAACAACCAGACTGAGACGCGCAGGGGCCAAATGGGCCGGCCGCAATGCGTCGCCAGGGTTTCCATACCGGCTGCCAACATGCGAAACTCATGACACACCTGGCGCAGGCTCGTTTGGGGAAAGCGTTCGGCTATGCGGCTTTCCAGCTTGTCTATGGTATCTAATATTTTATCGGCCCGCAGGCGGGTGAATCGGCCATTGCTGGCGGCTTTACGGGGGCTAAGCCACAGCCAGTCGCTCCATTTCATGCGGGTATTCATAGGGGCAGGTACGGGTGTTCAATAGTGCTTGAGGCCCACTGCGTAGTGCATGTCGAGCATGCCCTTGTTTTTGGCCGCCACCTTGCCTCGGTATTGCCACTCAAACTGATAGCGGGCGCGGTCGAAGGTATCGTCGCTGACGTTGACCTGCCCGATTTCGCAGCTTTGTTCCATGCGGGCAGCTATGTTGACGGTGTCGCCCCAGATGTCGTAGGCAAACTTGGTTTCGCCCACTACGCCAGCCACCACCGGGCCGGTGTGTATACCGATGCGCGCTTCGAAGTACGGCAGTCCCTGGTTGAGGCGTTTGGCCTTGAGGTCGAGCAAAAAATCCTGGATTTCGAGGGCGGCTCGGATGATGTTGGCCGGATCATCGTTGTGGTCCGACAAGCCACTGGCACAGAGGTAGGCGTCGCCGATGGTTTTGATTTTTTCCACGCGGTACTGACCGATGATGCGGTCAAAATTGGAAAAGCAAAAATCGAGCTCTTCCACCAGCCGTTCTGGAGAGAGGATTTCGGAGAGGTTGGTGAAGCCTGCAAAGTCGACGAACATGACGGTAGCCTGATCGTATTTTTGGGCGGCCACCTTGTTTTTGACCTTCAACTCTTCGGCAATGGCGGCGGGCAGGATGTTGAGGAGGAGGCGATTGCTGCGCTCCTGTTCGGCTTCTATGATGGCCTTGCTGCGCAACAATTCGTTGGCGGTGCGTTTTTTGGCGCGAAAACGCAGGTAAAACAACAGGGAAATGATCAAGGAAAAAACAACCACCAACGCCAGGATGTTGCGCAGCGCTTCGGCCTGTTGGCTCGACAGTTCGGCTTCCGCCAGCGCTGTTTTGTTTTTCTGCAATTCTTTTTCCTGTTCTTCCTGCACCACTTTGGCGGCAAGTTGCTCTTTGCTGAGCGACTCCACCAGGGAGGCAGTGTACCGCGCGGTGGAATCGAGTTCTGCTTTTTCCTGTGAAATCTGGGTAAGTGCCTCTTCTTTTTTGTTGAGTTCTTCTGTCGTTTGTTCTTTCACGGCCTGCAACTGGGCTTCCGTTTCCGTAAACTTGGACGCAAATTGCTGGCTTTCGCCGGTCAATTCCTGCAATTGCTTGCGGAGTTGCTGGTTTTCGCTTTGCAGTTGAAGCATTCGGCCCTCCTGTTTGCTGTTGGATGTGGCACCGCCGCCTTGCCGTTTGAGGTAGTTGACGGTTTCGGTGCTCCAGCGCAGGGCGTCGGGGAGGTTATTTTGCCTTTTGGCCAATTCCTGCAATTTATCCAGCGAGCCCAGCACGACGGTGTTGAGGCCGTAGTTTCGTCCGCTTTGCCAGGCTGCTTCAAACCGCCTGGCGGCTTCTGCATAATTGCGGCGGTTAAAAGTGGCTTGTGCGCTGAGGTACATGGCCTCCGCTTCCACCTTTTTATTGCCCAGTTCGGTGGCCAGGGTGCTGGCATTGTAGGCGTAGTCGGCCGCTTTTGACGGGTTGGGTGGGTTGGCCGACGCGTACTTGTTCGCTAAATCGAAGTAAAGCGACATTTTATCGCTTTTGGTGGTGGCTTTGCGCAGCCGGGACTCCAGCTCTGCGGTTGATTGTCCGAAGAGCGGGGTCAGGGAAAAACCAACCAAAAAGACGAAGACAAGGTAAATTCCTGGATTATTCATAAGACGGAGTTGCCGGGTAACAGCGTTGTTCGGTACGCTGGTAAACACGAAACGCAAATGTCGGTCTTTTTTTTATGCGCCTTTATAAATTGTGTTTATTTGTGCAGGCAAACCGATCCTGAAATTTCACCTACTTTTACCCTGCCTTAACCATTCCTTTTCTGCCATGATCGTAAAACCTTTTCAAGCGCTCTACCCAAACTTCAACTTCATCGCCTCCCCCGACTCGTTTTGCAACGACGCCAAACACGCCTATCGGGAGTTTTATGAAAACCGCTTTTTTGAAACGGCACCCCAAGAAGCCCTGTACATTTACCAGATTGAAGGTGCAGGCGCACGCCGACTTGGGCTGGTGGGGCTGAATGCCCTTTCCGATTTTTTTGACGGAAAAATCAAAAAACACGAAAAAACCATCAGCGAAAAGGAACAGCAGCAAATGCAGGTTTTCCTCAAGTGGCACGCCATCCTTAAACCCATCTTGCTCACGTATCCGCCGGTTGCCGACATACAAAACTGGCTCAACGCGTACATCGCCCAAAACAAACCGCTGTACACCACCTATTTTGAAAAAGACGCCCAGACGCACACCGTGTGGTCTATTGCCGACGGGGTGGCCATCCGCCAGCTTCAGGATGCCTTTCAGCAACTCGTGCCCTGCACGTACATTGCCGACGGGCACCACCGCACGTCTACCATGGCGTTGTTAAAAGAACGTATGGGCGACGACAACGAGCTGAATCTCGACCTCAGCAACCTGTTTTGCGCCTATTTTGCGACAGACCAGTTGGAAATTCTGGACTACAACCGCGTGGTCGAGGGCTTGTCTGAAATCAGCCCGATCAGTTTTATGGCCCGCTTGTCTAATCTGTTTGACATAGAGCCCATGCACCAACCTGAAAAACCGCGACACAAACACGAACTGTCCATGTACATGCACAAAGAATGGTTTCGGCTGCGCTGGAAACCAGCTGTACTTGACCGTTACCCGTCGGGCACAGTGTTGCTGGACGCGAGCTTGCTCAACGAATGGGTGCTTCGCGATGTTTTCGACATCCGGGATGTGCGCAACGACACCCGCATCAACTACGTGGAGGGTGCCAAAGGGTTGGAAGGCGTGCGCCGTTTGGTCAATGAGGAAGACCTGTGCGTGGGCTTTTTGCTGTACCCCGTGTCTTTTACCGACATGATTGCGCTGGCCGACGCCGGGGAAAGCCTGCCGCCCAAAAGCACCTACTTTGAACCGCGCATGCGCAGCGGCCTGCTGGTCAAAGTGCTGGATGCCTGAGTATTGAACAACCGATCTAGCGCTAATCCAAATATGAGGTCTTTTTGCTGGAAAAAAAGCCTGTTCTCCGCGTTGTTTTGCATCCCGTTGGCGCTTTGGGCACAACCGACATGCAACGCAGCACTCGACAGCGCCCAGGTAGAATTGGGTAATGCCTTCTACCTGTACATCCAGGCGCCCGACAACGGCGCCATGCCAGGCGATCTGCAGTTGGACGTGCAGCAAGACACTTTTGCTGCGCAAAACATCGTGGACCTTGGCACCTGGAAAAATGTACCAGGCAAAGGCTGGCTACGGCGGCTGACGCTCATTGCGCTCGACACGGGCTTGCTTCAACTGCCTTCCATGCGCATACCACTGGCCGGCGGTCAAGTCTGCGAAACGCCCGCGCTGGCATGCCGGGTGTATGCAATAGAAATGGCAACCGACCCTTCCGACCTGGCGGGCATCAAAGACATTCATAGAACTCCGGCGTCCTGGCTGGCCTTGCTGGAACGGTTTGGCCCATGGTTGGCCGGTTTGCTACTGGCGCTGCTGGTGCTCGTGTTGTGGAACCTTTTGTTCAAATCCAAAAAGCAAAAAGCGCGCGAAGAAACACTGCCGCCCGACCAGTGGGCCCTGCGGCGGCTTGATGCGCTGGCCCAAGACCGGCCCTGGTTGCGTGGCGATGTGGAGGGTTATTACACACAAATCAGCCGGATCGTGCGGGAATACGTGCAGCGGCAAACGGGGCTGCCCGCCCTGGAAAAACCGGTTGCCGAATGGTTGTTGACGTTGCCCGAGCCGGTACGGCCTGCGCTGCGCGATTTGTTGGAGCGGAGTGATCTGGCCAAATTTGCCCGGCATCAACCGCCACAGGAAGCCCATCCGGACGCACTGCGCGACGCGCGGGCCATTGTGGCGGCGTTACAACCTGCAAAAACGGAGGGAACATGACGTTTGCATTTGCCTCACCCTGGTGGCTCCTGCTGTTTGTGCCGCTGGCCCTGTTGAGTTGGCTGCGCAGGCGCCGTCAGCAGGGTTATTTTGAGTTGCCACAATCGACAACCGCCGTTCGGGGGGATAGCTGGCGCACCCGTTTTGCTCCGTATTGGCATTGGCTGCCTTGGCTGGCAATGGGTGCCATGGTGCTGGCCATGGCGCGTCCGCAAGGCCGTTGGGTAGAAGAAAAAACCAAGGCGGAGGGACTGGATATCGCATTGGCGCTCGACATTTCGCCGAGTATGCTGAGCAAAGATTTTGCTCCTGACCGGCTCCGCGTAGCCAAAAGTGTGGCCGCTGCATTTGTAGAGAAGCGGCCGTACGACCGCCTGGCGGTCATCGCTTTTTCAGCTGAAGCATTTACGCAATGTCCGCTCACCAACGACCGCAGTGTGGTGCAGGACGCCTTGCAGTCGCTCGAAGTGGGTCGTTTGGAAGACGGCACCGCCATCGGTATGGGTTTAGCCACAGCGCTTAATCGTTTGAAAGACAGCCGTTCGCCCAGTAAAATTGCCATTTTGCTCACCGACGGCGAGAGCAATGCGGGGTACATTTCGCCTTTGCAGGCAGCCGAATTGGCGAGAGACCTGGGTGTGCGGGTGTATACCATCGGCATCGGTACGGAGGGCGTGGTGATGTCGCCCAGTTCGCGCAATTACGACGGCAGCTACAACTTTTCTCCGCGCCGAACCACGTTTGACACCAAGCTGCTCGCAGACATTGCCCAGGCGACGGGCGGGCGTTTTTTCCGTGCCCGCAGTGGTGCCGACCTGGCCGATATATACGCCGACATTGATCAGATGGAAAAAACCGAAGTGGAAGTCAGCCAGGTGGCGCGGCAGCGCGATTACTTCGGTTGGCTGCTGGCGCTGGCGCTAGGGTTGCTGGCGCTGGAGGCGGTGGGACGGTGGTTGGTGTTTAGGGGAGTGGTGTAACGGGAAAGTGGGCGGCTGTACATGGTAGGCGGTTTTTTACGCAATTACGCCGTTATTGGCACGCGGATGCTGCGGATTGAGCGGATTTACACGGATATTTTTAATAAATCCGCCCAATCCGCGTCATCCGCGTGCCAACATCAAATCGCCAAGCCAAAGACAAGACGACCCTACACCTCCAGT
>JBMOHO010000017.1:0-23886 GCA_049317805.1 Saprospiraceae bacterium | reverse complement strand
ACCGGCACAATGATCGGGCCTCTTTCCGAACAAAATTCCTTTTGGCTCATTTAAATTGCCGTTGTTCGCATTCCCTTCCCGATATTTGCCCCTAAACCCGAAAACTCAAAACTCCCAACCCAAAACTCCCAACTCCCAACTCCCAACTCAAAACTCAAAACTCATTCACTCAAAACTGACCAATGGCACGTGTTGAATTAGTGATGCCCAAGATGGGCGAAAGCATCATGGAAGCGACCATTTTGAAATGGCGCAAAAAACCGGGCGACACCGTTGAGCTGGATGAGCCGGTGCTGGACATTGCCACCGACAAAGTGGACAGTGAAGTGCCTTCGCCCATTGCCGGCGTCATTGCCGAGTTGTTGTTTCAGGAAAACGACGTGGTGCCCATCAACACGCCCATTGCCGTCATTGAAACGGAAGCCGGAGCGGCGGCCCCCGCAGCGTCGCCCGCTGTGCAAACACCCGCAGCGCCTACTAACGGACAAGCCCCGCAACCCGCAGCCGTGCCCTACGCACCCGCCCCTGCCGGTGAAGTCGCCAAAATAAGCGACAGCAACCGCTTCTACTCGCCTCTGGTGCGCACCATCGCCAAGGAGGAAGGCATTGGCGTAGCCGAATTAGACCGCGTAGCGGGCACCGGACAAGAAGGCCGCGTGACCAAAAAAGACATCCTGGCCTATGTGGCCAACCGAAGCGCAGCGCCCGCCGCACAAACGACGCTGAGCGCCCCGCCGCCACCTGCACCTGCCGCTCAACCCATTCCAGCCCCTGCGGTCAGCATATCGGGCAACGTGGAAATCATAGAAATGGACCGCATGCGCAAGCTCATAGCCGACCACATGGTCATGAGCAAACAAACCAGCCCGCACGTCACCTCCTACGTAGAGGTAGACGTGACCAACATCGTCAACTGGCGCAACGGCATCAAAGACCAATTCAAAAGGGAATACAAGGAAAACATCACGTTCACGCCCATTTTCATCGAGGCGGTAGCGCGCGCCATCCGCGATTTCCCGATGGTCAACGTGTCGGTCGACGGTACGCGCATCATTGTTAAAAAAGACATCAACATCGGCATGGCAGCCGCCCTGCCCAGCGGCAACCTGATTGTGCCGGTCATCAAAAATGCGGACCACCTGAACCTCGTGGGCCTCAGCAAATCGGTCAACGACCTGGCCAACCGCGCCCGCCTGAACGCCCTCAAACCCGATGAAATACAAGGCGGCACGTTTACCCTCACCAACGTGGGTACCTTTGGCAACGTGATGGGCACCCCCATCATCAACCAGCCCCAAGTGGCCATCCTGGCCGTGGGCGCCATCCGCAAAAAGCCTGCTGTACTGGAAACCGAATATGGAGATGTGATCGCCGTCCGCCAAATGATGTTCCTGTCATTGGCTTATGACCACCGGGTGGTCGACGGCATGCTCGGCGGCTCTTTCCTCCGCCGCATTGGTGATTATCTGGAGCAATTTGACCCTAAAAGGCAATTATGAGTTTTGAGTTGTGAGTTATGAGTTGGGTTTCAGGTTTGGTTTTTGAAACCGGTATTGAGCAATAGCCCTCTCGAAACTCAAAACTCACAACTCAAAACTCAAAACTGAAAACTTATTGTTCTTTCTTGGCGCAGCAGGTCTTGCCTTCGGCTTTGCCGGCCGTGCAGCAGGCTTTGGCACCGGTGGTAGAGGTAGATGTGCCGCAGCTTTTCTTCACCATGCCGTCGGTAGCAGTGGTGGTGGAAGTGCTGCCTTTGGGCGCTACGTTTACAAACGCATTGCTGGCTTCGTCGTACTGAACGCTGACCAAACGCACGTTGCCGCTTTGATCGGCTTCTTTGCGCATGTAGGACACGGTGCCGTCTTCGGCCACGCGCGATTCGATGGTGGCGTCGGTTTTAGCAGCAGAAGCTGCTTTGGAAGCGCAGCACGATTTGCCACCGGCAGAAGCCGTTTTGGCACCGCCGCAGCTTTGTGCATTGGCCGTAGCCGCACCAACTACAAATAAGAAAGACAGGAGGAAAATGACTTTTTGCATGGGAATCATGTTTGTTTGTGTGAAATAGACTGATTGAACGTTCAAAAGTAAATCCTATTTGCCAAATGCAAGGGAAATTGGGCAAACTTTAACAGGATTCTCAGTTTTGAGTTTTGAGGGGTGAGTTTTGAGTTTTGAGTTTTGAGGGGTGAGTTTTGAGTTTTGGGTTTTGAGTTAGCCTCTTAGAATGGTGCGGTAGCGTGCGGGGTCGTTGAACAACTTGACGGCTTCTTCTACGTAGGGGTCGTTGACGAGGCTTTTGCGCACCTTGCCGCTTTGGAAGTAGTACCGGCCGACGATCTCGGATTCGATTTCCCGGACGATGCGGTTTTTCTGGGCTTCCAGCGCTCCTGCCTTTTGGGCTTGGATGCGGCTTTGCAGGGCATTGATTTCAGTAGACAAGTTGAGTTGATCTTTGTCCGCAGCCGTTTGCAGGGCCTTGAGTTGTTTTTCGGCTTCGGTTTCGAATTGGAAGCCCGATTGTTTCACATACTCGGCAAACGACGGCCACTCCTGAAACTTGAACGCTTCGGCAGAGTCAATGGCGGGGTGCTTGATTGCCCATTCGGTGACGTAGTTGAAAATGGTGTTTTGCTCCAGCAGTGCGCGGGTGACGCCAGCGGGCGTGTCTACGGGAATGAGCACGTCGGGTTTGACGCCTCCGCCGTCGAGCACCGTGCGGCCATTGCGTGTTTTGAAGGTTGCACGTTCGGCTTCGGGTATGTCTACAGGTTCGCCATTTTTGTAGCGTGTGGCCTGAATACACCGGCCAGAGGGGATGTAGTATTTGGCGGTGGTGAGCTTGATGCGGGCGTTGTAACCGATGTCTTTCTGGTTTTGCACCAGGCCTTTGCCATAGCTGCGCTGTCCGATGAGCACCCCGCGGTCGAGGTCCTGGATGGCGCCGCTCACGATTTCGCTGGCCGAGGCGCTGTGGTTGTCGATGAGTACGGCCACGGGTATTTCCGTGTCGACGGGCGACTCGGAGGTGCTGAAACTGCGGTCCCATTCGGGCACCTTGCCTTTGGTGCTCACGATCAGTTCGCCCTGGGTAATGAACACATTGGACAATTTGACGGCTTCGTCGAGCAAACCGCCGCCGTTTTGGCGCAGGTCGAGGATGACGCCCTTGAGTTTGGGGTTTTGCACTTTAAGTTTGCGCAGGGCCTCGGCTACATTTTGGCCCGCGTCGCGCGTGAAGGTGTTGAGGTACACGTATCCGACGCCCTCGGCCACCATGCCGGAATGGGGCACGTTTTTCGATTCGATTTCGGCGCGTTCGAGGCTGATGCGCAGGTCTTTGGCGCTTCCGGGGCGGCGCACAGTCAGTTCCGCTTTGGTGCCCGGGAAGCCGCGCAGGAAGTTCAAGACCTCTTCGGTGCTGCGGCCTTTGGCGTTTTGGCCGTCGACGGTCACGATGGCGTCGCCCACTTTAAGGCCTGCTTTTTGGGCCGGACTGCCCTCGTAGATGTCGGTGACCACCATATAATCACCCATGGTTTTACCGGCTGCGCCAAAACCAGCGTGTCGGCCTTCCGACTGGATGCGGTAGAATTCGATGTCGGTTTCAGAGATGTAGTTGGTAAACGGGTCCAGTTCGCCGAGCATGGCATCCATGGCGTGTCGCATGACCTTGTTGGGATCAAGTTCGTCCACGTAACTGTGGTTGACCTCTTTATAGGCGTTGGCGAACAGCTCGAGGTTTTTGGAGATGTCGAAGTATTTGGGTTGGGCGGTCAGCTGAAGGCCGGCCAGCAGGGCAATGAGCAGTGGAAGTTTATGTGTCATAACAGCCTCGATAACGGGAATACGGGTAACATTAGTGCCTGAAAACGGCAAAGGTAAGGTTTACCCCAAAAATGTGTTCAACACGGCCAGCAGTTCAGCCGGTTTGTCGGCATGCACCCAATGTCCGGCGCCCTCGATGGTTTGGAGTTGTGCAGATGGAAACAGGGTTTTGATCAGGGGCATGTCGTTGTCGTCGATGTACGGCGAGCGGCTGCCGCGCACAAACAGCGTGGGCCCCTCGTAGGGCATTCCGGCTACCGGCGCGAGGATTTTTT
The DNA here is from genome assembly GCA_049317805.1 of Saprospiraceae bacterium. GTDB lineage: Bacteria > Bacteroidota > Bacteroidia > Chitinophagales > Saprospiraceae > M3007. Next base: position 19,786 of record JBMOHO010000017.1, on the reverse strand, counting down.
GGTATTCGGTATGCAGCACCGGGAGGTTCATTTTCCAGGAATAACTGCCGTCGGGGTGGCGGGTAATGTTTTTGAGCAAAAATTGAAGCGTAGGGGTGTCGGCAATGCGGGCCGACAGGAAGGTTTCTGCCTCGGAGCGGGCTTGCACGGCACCCATATCGAGGTCGAGCATGGCTTTAAAGAGGGCGGAATGGCCGTCTGTGGCTTGCCCGGGCGCGATGTCGATCACCACTAATTGTTCCACCAGTTCGGGGTAGTTCAGCGCCATTTGCATGGCCACTTTGCCGCCCATGGAGTGCCCGATGAGGGCAATGCGCGGAATGCCCAGGTGTTGCAGGAGGGCGCGGAGGTCGTCCACCATGTCGGCATAGGTATTGGAAAGGGCGTGTGGGGATCGGCCGTGGTTGCGGTGGTCGGGCGTGATGACCCAGTAGTGTTCGGCGAGGCCTTTGGCCACGGTTTGCAGGTTATCGGAAAACCCGAACAGGCCGTGGAGAAACAGGATGGGCCTGCCTTGGCCGAATTCGCGGTAGTGGAGTTGCATGGCGGGTTGTTGTTTTTTGGTTATGAATGATTGCTCGGGATTTTATTATACCGGTATCCATATCAAACGGATCAATAATCAAACGGTACTTATGAATTTCAAAAACGTTTCCAACCGCATGATGTTTATTTTTGGAAATTCGATTGTTTTCAAAACATTAAAATCTCGATCGTTGGTGACAAGTACGTGGGCATTTGCGGCAAAAGCACAATCAACAAATTTATTATCGTCCATATCTGGATAAATCAATCGCAGCTTATAAAATGTTTCTATTTGATAAACATTTAGTGAAATAGACAAAGCATCAAGAAATAAATCCGCAGTAGTTTGGTCGTACCGCTCACGTATTTTTTCTTCGTATTCTGCCATTATTTCATTGGACAAAAAAAGATTGAACTTTCCTTCCAAAAAACAATCAATTATTGCCCTATAAGGTGACTTTAAAGAAAGAGAACTGATTATTATATTGGTGTCCAAAACAACTCGGAGCACATCATTCATTTCCCTTTACCCAACTTTTGAATGTCTCTTCAGTATACGTCCGCGCTTCACCGATTTGAGTTGCCTTTAATCGAGCCTTTTCCATTAAAAACCGAGCCAAAAAGGTTCGAATTTCGGTAATATCTTCCTCAGGAAGTTGAAGTGCAAACACTTTAAGCAACTCCATTTGCAGGTTTGTGAATGGTGGATTGACCTCGGTCGTCATGTGTTGTGTTGTGTTAAACCAACACAAAAATAAGGGAATTTCTAAATTATTGGACTTTTTGTCTGTACAAATTTACTTGTTTCGGGCTATCCTGTCAAATGATGGTTCCAAAACACTCATTTCTCCCTATTTTTGCATCATGATTGGACGCATGCTCAATACCGCTCTCCTGTTTTTACTCTTCATGGGATGGATGTCCTGCGGTGGCGACAAGCCCGCAGCGTCTTCCCTGCAGGAAACCGACCCCGCCCTGGCGCAACTCAACGCCCTCATTTCGACGTTCCCTTTAGACGACTCCCTGCGCCGGCTCCGTGCCGAATACTACTACAACGTCGAAGCCTACGACGAAGCGCTGGCCGACCTGGGTGCGGCCATGCAACTCGACTCGATGAATCCGGTAACCCACCACCTGCTGGCCGATGTCCTGCTGGACTACGGCAGGCCGAACGACTCCAAGCGCGCCATCATCGTGCTGGAAGAGGCCGCGCGCAAATTTCCGGATCGAATACCCACCCTCCTTAAACTCAGCGAGTTTCAACTCATCGTCAAGCAACACAGCGACGCCCTCAAAACCCTCGACCGCATCCTGCAACGCGACCCCCAGAACGCCGATGCGTTTTACATGGCCGGGCGGGTGGCCCTTGACCAGGGCGATACCACGCGCTCCATCGTCGCTTTGCGCAAATCCCTGACGTTTGACGCAGACAACGAAGACGCCTGGCTGATCCTCGGCCGCATTTACACCAACCGCAAAAACCCGCAAGCGCTTCAGTGTTTTGACAATGCCTTGCGCATTGACTCGACCCTCCTGGAAGCCGTGGAGTACAAAGCCGCGTATTACAAACGCATGGGGCAATTCGATGAAGCGTTTGCCATTTACCGCGACATCATCCGCCGCAATCCGGATTACTCCAATGCCTTCTTCGACATGGGCATGATTTACCTGGAAATGGACTCGCTTAAAAAGGCGTACGGCCATTTTAACCTGGCCATCCAAACCGACCCATTGTTTGTAAAAGCCTATTACTACCGGGGCTTAACCAACGAACTCTCCGGCAATATAGACGCCGCAAAAGCAGATTACAGCCAGGCGAGCCGGATGGCGCCCAGTTATCCGGAACCCAAAGAGGCGCTGGAGCGGCTGAAATAAAAAATGTGGCGTACGCGTTAATGCATTGTTTTTCAAAAACTGGTACAATTTTTCAGCCAGTCCCAAACCCATTTTTTTAACCTTTAACTTTAACAAATGAAAATTACCATCAAAATGTTGGCCATTCTAATGGTCTGCTCCGCAATGTTGGCCACTGTTGCATGCAACAAAGACGACGATGACGACAACAAGTCAACAGAAGAACTGCTTACAGCACCTTCTTGCTGGAAATTAGTAAAATCTGAAGATTTTGACCCCTCTACCAACACCTGGGTAGAAGCGGACTTAGACAACTGCGATAAAGACGATTGTCAAAAATTCAACAGCGATAAATCTATTTCTTTTGATGAAGGTGCCACCAAATGCGACCCGAGCGATCCTCAGTCATATAGCGGCACCTGGAGCTTGAGCGCTGACAACAAGCAACTGACGCTCACTGCTCTTGGCTTGTCATTCCCTCAAACCATCGTGGAGATCAACTCTGGCAAGCTCGTATTGGAAGGAGAATTTTTTGGTTTCAAAAACCGCTCCACGCTACAACCATAATAGCGAAACAACAGGTTTTGACTGAACCAATTATTCCCGGTCGGCTGATTGCCGACCGGGAATTTTTTTGTCAAAAACCATACCTTTGCAACTTTTTTGACAAAAAACGGGTTTCCAAAAATATGTTCCCCACGTACGATGTCATTGTAGTAGGTGCCGGCCATGCCGGTTGCGAAGCCGCTGTAGCCGCCGCCAACATGGGCGCCAAGGTTTTGCTGGCTACCATGAACATGCAGACCATCGGCCAGATGAGCTGCAACCCCGCCATGGGCGGCGTAGCCAAAGGACAGATTGTGCGCGAGGTAGACGCCCTGGGCGGCTATTCGGGCATTGTGACCGACCGCACCATGATACAGTTCCGCATGCTTAACCGGTCAAAAGGCCCTGCGATGTGGAGTCCGCGCGCCCAAAGCGACCGCATGCGCTTCGCCACCGAATGGCGCATCATGCTGGAGAGCCACCCCAATATTGACTTTTGGCAGGAAATGGTGACCGGCTTAGTGGTAAAAGACCATCGAGTGCAAGGCGTATACACCGGCATGGGCATCGAAATAGCCGCCAAAGCCGTGGTGCTCACCAACGGCACTTTCCTGAACGGCATCATCCACATCGGCGAAAAACAGTTTGGCGGCGGCCGCGCCGGTGAAAGCGCCGCCCGCGGCATCACCGAACAACTGGTGCAACTGGGCTTTGAAGCCGGCCGCATGAAAACCGGCACCCCGCCCCGCATTGACGGACGCAGCATCGATTACAGCCGCTGCGAAGCACAACCCGGCGACGAACCCGTCGGTCGTTTTTCGTACACCAACACGCCGCCGCTTACCGACCAGCTCCCTTGCTACATCACGTACACCAACACCAAGGTGCACGATATCCTGCGCTCCGGCTTCGACAAATCGCCCATGTTCAACGGACGCATCCAGGGCCTCGGGCCGCGATACTGCCCCAGCATCGAAGACAAGATAGACCGCTTCGCCGAGCGCGACCGGCACCAGCTCTTCATAGAACCCGAGGGCCGCGATACCTGCGAAATTTACATCAACGGCTTCTCCTCCTCGCTCCCTGAAGACGTGCAGTTCAAGGCGCTGCGCGAAATACCGGGCCTCGAAAACGCCAAAATGTTTCGCCCGGGTTACGCCATTGAATACGACTACTTTCCGCCCACCCAACTCCAAACCACGCTGGAAACCAACCTGGTGAAAAACCTGTTTTTCGCCGGACAAATCAACGGCACCACCGGCTATGAAGAAGCCGCATGCCAGGGCCTCATGGCCGGGCTGAACGCCGCGCTGGCGGTGCAGGAGCGCGACCCCCTGGTGCTCAAACGCAGCGAAGCCTACATCGGTGTATTGATTGACGACCTGGTGAACAAAGGCACCGAAGAGCCCTACCGCATGTTTACCAGCAGGGCCGAATACCGCATTTTGCTGCGCCAGGACAATGCCGACCTGCGGCTCACTCCGCTTGTACATGCTCTGGGCATGCATGGCGTAGACGAGCGCATGGCCCGCGTGCGTGAAAAACAGGAAGCCACAGCGGCCATCGGCGCGTATTTTAAAAACACGTCCGTTGCGCCAGAAACGGCCAATGCATATCTGGCGTCGGTGGATTCGGCGCCCATTCAGCAAAAAAGCAAGCTGTACAACCTGCTGTTGCGGCCCCAGGTGAACATGTCTACCCTGGCCGCCGCCATTCCGGATGCGGGCGATTTTCTGGGCCGTTTTGACGCTGAAGTGGTGGAATTGGCCGAAATCAACATGAAATACGAGGGCTACATTTCCAAAGAACAGGATTTGGTGGACAAAATGAGTCGACTGGAAGACCTCAAATTGCAACCCGATTTCGACTACCACACGTTGCATGCCCTCAGCAAAGAGGCGCGTACCAAGCTGACCCAACACCGGCCCCGGACCATCGGACAAGCCGGCCGCATATCGGGCATCAGCCCCGCCGATGTGAGTGTGTTGCTGGTCCACCTGGGTCGATAGCCACCTATCTCTCCATCAACAAATAAACAAATCCTCAAATCAACAAATCAACACCTTTCTTGTTTGCTACCGTAGAACTTGTCTAAACAACCATCCTGATCAAGGTTATGAATACTGCAGTGAAAAGCCCCGTCATGTTGTACACCGAGCAGACGCCCAATCCGGAGGCGCTCAAATACGTGACCAACCGCATGTTGTACCGCGGCATAGCCGACTTTAAGGACAAAGACCTGGCGGCCGAGTGGAGCCCCTTGGCCAATAGCCTGATGGAACTGCCTTACGTAAAAAGCGTGTACATCAACAACAACTACGTCACCATCCAGAAAGAATTGAATTACGACTGGACGGACGTGATGCTCCGCATCAAGGAATTTCTGAAGGACTACGTTGAAAAAGACGGTGTGGTGGTGAAAGAAGGCTTTGAAGCGCACATGGAATCCCTGTCGGCCGAGCACAATGCCGGCCAGTTCAGCGGCGAACACGGTGAGTTGGCCCGCAAAATCAAAGACCTGATTGATACATACGTCAAACCGGCTGTAGAAATGGACGGCGGCAACATTGAGTTTAAGGCATACGATAATGGTCGGGTGTATGTAACCATGCAAGGCTCGTGCAGCGGCTGCCCGTCGTCTACCGTTACGCTGAAATCGGGCATTGAAGGCATGTTAAAACGCATGGTGCCGGAAGTAACAGAGGTGGTGCAGGAAATGGCGTAATTAGGGAATACCTTTGCGGGCATGTCCCTTATGCGGAAATTGGCCGGCCAGACGGCCGTTTATGGTTTGAGCACCATTGTGGGTCGTTTTTTGAATTACCTGATGGTGCCCTTGTACACCGAAGTGCTGAAAAACACTTCGGATTACGGCGTGGTCAACCAATTGTTTGCCTATACCGGATTCCTGATGGTGCTGTATTCGTATCGGATGGAGTCGGCGTTTTTTCGTTTTGGCACGCCGGAGGCCGACCGGGCGCGGGCGTACACCACCGGACTGGGGGCCATGATTGGCAGCTCGCTGGTCTTTTCGGCGCTGCTGTTGCTGTGCAGCGAAGGCATTGCAGATGCGCTGCGGCTGAGCGACCATCCTGAATACGTACGATATTTTGCACTCATTTTGGGTTTGGATGCGTTGTGCGAACTGCCGTTTGCACGGCTTCGGCTGGAACAACGTCCAAAGCGTTTTGTCGGCATCAAACTGACCAACATCAGTGTCAACATTGGTTTAAACCTGTTTTGGCTGGTGTTTTGCCCGTGGGCGGATGCGCAGGGCATGGATTGGGTGCGCTGGGTTTGGTCGCCAGATGTTCAGGTCGGATACATTTTTTTAGCCAATGTGGTGGCCAGCGGGGTCACGTTGCTGCTGTTGTTGCCCGAATTTCGTTTGCAGCCCGGTTTTTTTGACCGGGTATTGTTGGCGAAGATGCTGTGGTACGCCGCGCCGCTTATAGTGGTGAGCATGGCTGGTGTGGTGAATGAAATGTTAGACAGGGCCATCCTCATTTACCTGTTGCCGGGCGATCTGGAGTGGAACCGTTCTCAGTTGGGTATTTACGGTGCCAATTACAAGTTGGCCATGCTGATCACGCTGTTTACCCAGGCGTACCGTTACGCTGCAGAGCCTTTCTTTTTTCGCACCGCGAACAGTGAACAAAGCCCGCAAATCATAGCAGACGCTGCAAAATGGTTCACGCTGGCCTCGTCGGTGGCCATGTTGGGCATCTTGTTGTTTCTGCCCGAATTGAAGTATTTTTTGCGCAAGCCGGAGTACCACGAAGGATTGGGCGTGGTACCCATATTGGTGTTGGCCAACGTGCTGCTGGGCGTGTATTTCAACGTGTCGGTATGGTTTCGGATAAAAGACAAAACGGCGGTAGGGGCCGGCATTGCCCTTGCGGGCGCAGCCATCACCGTTGTCCTCAACCTCCTGTTGATCCCGAGTATGGGCTATTACGGATCAGCCTGGGCCACGTTGGCCTGTTATGCGTTCACCTGCTCGGTTACCTGGTACGTGGGTCAACAATATTACCCCGTGCCGTATCCAATCGGAAAAATGGCGCTGTACATAGGCCTGGCGCTGGCGGTGTATGGTTTCATGCGGTATTATTTGCCCAATTTGGGGGAAAATGGGATGTTCGGTTTGCGGGTGTGTTTGTTTTTGGGGTATGTGGGTTTTCTTGGACTTTTGGAAATGAAAAATAAAATTATTTAAACGCCCAACTCCTCCTCATCGCCCAACCTCGGAATACCCACATTGGCAAACCCGTTTTCCAGCAGCAGGTTGCGCCAGTTTTCCTGCACGTCTATGGTGCCGTGCACGAGCCAGATTTTCTTGCAGGAAGTTCTTTGGTTGGCCAAAAAGTCGAGCATTTCCTGGCGGTCGCCGTGGGCAGAGAACGAGTCCATGATTTCCACATTGGCCAGCACTTGTTTGTTCTGCCCAAAGATGTTGAGGCTTTTTTCGCCGGCGCGCAGCTTGCCGCCGGGTGTGTAGGGCGCGCAATAACCCACAATCAGAAAGGTAGATCTGGGGTTTTCGATGTTGTGGAACAGGTGGTGTTTGACGCGGCCCGCGTTCATCATGCCCGAAGCGGAAATGATGATGCAGGGTTGTCTGGATTCGTTCAGTTGTTTGCTTTGTTCGGCCGAGCGTACATAATTCAGGCCTTTGAATCCGAATGGATTGTCGTCTTCCATCATATAGCGGTGCAGCTCCTGGTCAAAACATTCCGGGTGGGTGGAGAACACGGTGGTGGCGTCTACGGCCATGGGACTGTCTACGTATACCTGAATTTTGGGCAATTTGCCATCGTGTTCCAGTTGGTCAAGCATGTACACAATTTCCTGCGTACGGCCCACAGAGAAGGCAGGAATGATGAGTTTGCCTTTGTTTTCCACACATGTTTTTTGAACGATGCGCAGCAGATGATCCAATTCGCCGGGGGCACCTTCGTGGTCGCGGTCGCCGTATGTGCTTTCGCAAATGAGGTAATCGACTTCCGGCATGGGCAAGGGATCGCCGAGGATAGGGCGGTGGGGCCGGCCGATGTCGCCCGTAAACCCGAACCGGGTCACGCGACCGTCTTCTGTGATTTCGAGGGTCACGCTGGCGCTGCCGAGGATGTGCCCGGCGTCGCGAAACAGCACCCGCACGTTGGGGTGGATGCGAAACCACTGTTCGTAGTTGTAACTGACAAACCGGTTAAGGGTTTCGATGGCGTCTTGAATGGTGTACAAGGGTTTTACCTCTGGTTCGCTTGCGCCCCTGTTTTTGTTGTCGTGGCGGGCGTCGCCTTCCTGAATCTTGGCGCTATCGGCCAGCATAATCGAGCACAAATCTCGGGTGGCATGGGTGCTGAATATTTCGCCGCGGTAGCCGTTGGCCACCAGGCGCGGCAACCGACCGGTATGGTCAATGTGTGCATGGCTGACGATGACGACGTCTATTTCCCGTGGAGAAAACAGGAAACGATTGTTGTCTTCCTGCATTTGCTCGTCGGGCCCCTGGTAAAGGCCACAATCCAACAGGATTCTAAATCCGTCATTCAGGGTTATCAAATGACTTGATCCGGTCACCTCACGGGCGGCTCCACAGAATTTAATTTTCATATAGAGATTTTTTAGAAAATATCTTCTACCGTTTTAGGTAAAAAAATAACAAATGTGCCCGAAAGATAGGAACTATACCGGAAACACTTCATATTTACCCCTGAAAAGTCTTTATGCCTTATTATGTTGCCTAAGACACTGCGTTTACACCTCGAATACGACGCCGGTTATCACATCCGAAAAGCCACCCCTGTGGCCGGTGGTGATGTGAACAGGGCGTACCGGGTGGAGTGCGATAGCGGGCGGTTTCTGCTCCTCAAATACAACAACAGTCCGGAAGCGGCCGATATGTTTCGGACCGAAGCGCTGGGTCTGGCGCTGTTGGGCGCCTCCAGGGTCATACGGGTACCCCGGGTTGTTTACCGGGGTATGGATCGGGAAAACAGGGCATATCTGCTGCTTGAATACGTAGAAAAAGGCCATCGAACGCCCTTGTTCTGGCAGCAGTTCGGGCAGTCGCTCACCAACCTGCACGGCAACACGTCAGATCGTTTTGGCTTTGCGCACGACAATTACATCGGGCGGCTTCCACAATCCAATATTCGCCATTACCGCTGGTCACATTTTTATGCGCAGGAACGCCTCATTCCGCAAATGGAAATGGCCATACAGCGTAACCGGCTCACCAGTGCCGACGCCCGTTTGCTGGATCTGTTGTGCAACCGACTCGACAGCATTTGCCCGGAAGAACCGCCCGCGCTGATACACGGCGACCTTTGGAACGGCAACGTCCTGTGCGACCCCTATGGCCAGACGGTGCTCATCGACCCTTCCGCCAGCTTCTCTCACCGTGAAATGGATCTGGCCATGGCCCAGCTTTTTGGCGGCTTTCACGCCAGTTTTTTTGACAGCTACCACAATGCCTGGCCGCTGGAGCCTGGCTTATCCGAACGCGTGTCGGTGTATCAGCTTTACTACATTCTGGTGCATGTAAACCAGTTTGGCGGCTCTTATATTCAGGATGCCAGAAAGATTTTGCAGAAATATAGCTGATCTTTGCGCCATCATGTCAACCAATATAAAGCGCATTCTTCAGTTTTTGGTGTTCATCGGGCTGGGTGTAGGCATCATGTACCTGGTTTTCCGCAGCCAAAACACGGCTTTTCAGGAACAGTGCCGTTTGGACGGCGTGGCACCCGCCGATTGCCGGTTGGTGGATAAGTTGTGGGCTGATTTCACGAGTGTTTCTCCGTTTTGGATGATGCTGGTGATGCTGGCCTTTACCGTCAGCAACCTCTTCCGGGCTTTGCGCTGGCAGATGCTCACGGCACCCATGGGGCACCACATCAGCTTAGCCAACAGTTTTTTGCCCATCCTGCTCGGGTATTTCGCCAACCTCGGTTTTCCGAGGCTCGGTGAAATCATGCGCGCCGGTGCCTTGTCGCGCTACGAAAACATTCCGTTTGAAAAAGTGATTGGCACGCTGGTCATCGACCGTTTTATGGACTTCCTGTGTTTGCTTCTGGTGCTGGCCCTGGCCTTTTTGTTTGAGGCCGACACGCTTTGGGCGTTCATGCAACAACAACAGGGTGCCAGGCCCGACAGCGGCGGCCCCTTATCGTCGCCCTGGGTGCAGGCCCTGCTGGTGTTGATGGTTGTGGGCGGTGTGTTGAGCTGGGTTTTTCGGGCGCGGCTGTTGGCCACGCCATTGTTCCAAAAAATTGCGGGCATGGTAGAAGGGTTTTGGGTAGGGCTGCGCAGCGTGTTCACCATGTCGTCGCCCGGGCTATTCATCGCCTATTCATTGGGCATCTGGCTCATGTTTTACCTGCAGGCGTATTTCAACCTCCGGGCATTTGGCCCCACGGCGCACCTGGGTTTGCAGGCAGCGCTGATGGTATTTGTGTTCGGCACCATGGGATTCCTGATTCCTTCGCCGGGCGGCATGGGCACGTACCATGCGTTGTGCATTGCCGGGTTGTCGTTGTACGGCATCAAGGGAAACGACGCGTTTTCCTACGCCAACATCTCGTTTTTTGCCGTGCAAATTTTTTACAACCTCGTTGGCGGCATGCTGGCGCTGCTGCTGCTGCCCTGGATAAACCGAAAACCGAGGGCTGGTGTTTCTACCTCATAACCACTGCAACACGGCACATGAGCGCCTTTAAACACATCCAGAATAAAGTGCATACCCGGGAATCGCTCCGCGACCTCATCAGCCAATGGCAACTCCAGGGCGAGCGCGTCGTGTTTACCAATGGCTGTTTCGACCTGCTGCACTACGGCCATCTGCACTATTTAGCCGACGCCCGCGACCTTGGCCACCGGCTGGTGGTGGCGCTCAACAGCGGTGCATCCGTGCGCCGCCTGAAAGGCCCCACCCGACCGATCAACGACGAAACCACCCGCGCCCACCTCATGGCCGGACTGGAGGTGGTGGATGCAGTGGTGTTTTTTGACGAAGACACACCCTACGAACTCATTCAGGCGCTGCAGCCGGATGTGCTGGTAAAAGGGGGCGACTGGCAACCAGAACAAATTGTGGGCGCTGACCTGGTGCTGGCCCGAGGGGGCGACGTGCGGAGCCTGCCTTTTGTCGACGGGTATTCCACCACCAAAATTGAGCAAAAAATTTTAGGGGCCGGGTAAATCCCATCGGGATCTATTGGTTTTGCGCTATCCAGGCCTGCGGCTTCACCAAACCCAGGCCCAAAGCCGCTGCACCCGCCAGCGCCAGCACAGCACCCACCTGCCCAATCCAGGGCCATTGCACAAATTGAAACACCACCCAGGCGCCCGACACCAGCAGTACGGCGTATGCCAACAAGGGTCCCCAATGCCGCCAATGGAACGAAAACCGGAACTCCCGCACGCACAGGAACACCATAGACCCCGCCACAAACGTCTGGGTGATGAGGGCGGAGAGGGCCGCGCCCTGCGCCTGTAGATTGGGGGTGAGGATCAGGTTGAGCAGCACATCAAGCCCCACTGCAACCAGAAAGAAACGGTTCATTTGCATGAGTCGCCCGTCGGCGGTCAGCAACGTGCTGAACACATAGGTAACGCTCACCGGCACGAACACCCAGATGAGTATGCCGAGCGTATCAGCCCGGTAAACCGTATTTTTTTCGGGAAACATCCAGGCCACCAGCTCGGTGCGGGAAAAAAACACCACTACGGCCAGGGCCACGCTGCCAGCCCAGATGAGCGCAAGGCTCATTTTGACCAAGGGTGCCACCGATTCGTGTTTGGCCCGCAAGCGTGCAAACATGGGCAGCAGCAAGGTGGCAAACAGGTACCCGAGCATGTTGGCGGCGTCCAGCAGCCGATAAGCACCGGCGTACACATCGGCATGCACCCGCCCGTCGGGCAACAGGCGCTCCAGCAACACCGCGTCCAGCCGCGTATACGCGTACATGAGAAACACCACCAGGGCATACGGCATGCTCTGGCGCAGCATGGCCAGCAAAAAAGCGCGTCCGGCCCGAAGGTTGCGCGACCAGGCCGGACGCACAGGGAAGGCCGCCCGCCGCCTCAAGGCCACAAACACCCACAAGGCCGTGAGGGCCAACGCGATGGTTTGTGCCAGCGCAAAATGCATGATGGTGATGGGGCCGGGCAACACAAACAAGGCACCGCAAGTGACCAGCATCAGGAGCTTGTCGAGCGCCGAAAAAAAACTGTCCAAGCGGTAATGGCCCAGCCCGGACAGGTTGGACCGCAGAAAAAAGGTGAGTTGAATCAGCACCTGGTTGACCAGCAGTACCAACAGGAGGGGGAAAATCGACCATTCGTAGCCCCACAGCAAAGCGCCTAAGCAGGTGAGCGCAACAAACGCTGTACTCAGTATAACTTTGAGTGCCAGCAGGTTGGGAAAATACTTGGGCAGCAGGTGCGGGTGCCGGCTGATGTGCCGGTTGTTGAAATTCTGGATGCCGAAGTCGTTGACAATTTGAAACAACAGGATAAAACTGCTGAGTGTAAAATACAAGCCGTACTCCCCTTCGCCCACGCGGTTTTGCACACCGAGGTCTACGCCGAAAATGAACAGCGGCTTGATGAGCACGTTGATGAACACCAAAAAAAGGATGTTGAGGAGGAATTCGCGGTTCACCGGTTAGTTGACAGTCGCTTTTTGAATGGTGTCGCCCACCTGGATTTTGTTGAGGACGTCCAATCCGCGTTTGACTTTGCCGAAAATGGTGTACCGCCCGTCTAAGTGCGGCGTAGCGCTGTGGGTGATGAAAAACTGGGTGCCCTCAGTGTCGGCGCCAGCGGAGGCCATGCCGAGATACCCTGCGCCGTCGTAATGCACCAACCCCAATTCGGAGCGCAGCGAATACTCCAGCGCGCCGTAGCCGTCGCCGCGCGGGCAACCGCCTTGCACCACAAAATTGGGTACGACACGGTGGAAATTTTTGTCGTTGTAAAACCCGCTAGTAGCCAATTGGATGAAGTTGGCAACTGAACCCGGGGCCCAATACGGGTACAGTTCCAGCACAATGTCGCCCTTGGAGGTGGTGAGGGTGATGGTGCTCGTTTCGCTCAGGTTGGCCAGCTGGGCCCAGTCTATCGGGTGGTTATACGTGGGTTTGAAGGCTTTAGGGGCCGGTTGGCCTTCCAGGAAAGCGATGGCTTTTTCGAGGGCAATGTAGGCTTCGGCATCGCGGGGCAGCTTGAGCGCCTGCAGGCTTCGGCGCAGATCGTCGGTGCGCGCCGAGTCGCGCATGCTTTTGAAATTCAGGGCTTGCACTTCAAATCCGGGCGCTGCGGAGGCCACGAGGCCGGGGTCGCCATTGCCCGTCATTTCGCGGAGGTAGTAGTACATTTCGCGCCGCACCCCGGCCGCGCCTTCGCCGAAATGGCGGTAGAAATCGGGGCGGCTCATGATGGACACCAAGACCTCGGCGGCGGCGGTTTTGACAGCCGGATGCGGATCATTCAGGCCTTTGTCGTGTATCCAGCGGTATTGCCAGCCGAATTCGCCCAAGGCCGCAAACAGGGCCGCGCGTTCGTAGGGGTTTTGCGATTGCTGGAACATTTCGCGGATGCGGTAGTTGACAAAATCCTTGGATTCCGGTTTGGTGGCGCCCGACAGCCACTTGTTGGACGCCCGGTACAGCGCCACGCGCACGGGCCATTCGAGTTCCGGATGGTCTTTGGCGATGCGCCAGTAGTAATCGCCGTCGCGTGCCTGTCCGTTCGACACCCAGAATTCGGCGGCGGTGCGCGCCACATGCGGATTTTTATGAAAAATAAACGGCACGACGAGGCTTCTGACGGTGTCGTACGAAAACCCGGACATGGCCTGGATGATGTTGCACTGCACCCGCCAGTCCTGCTCGGAGTTGATCACTTTGGACAAAATGCTGAACGAAGGGCCGGTTTTCGATTTGCCGAGGGCTTTGGCGATGGCCATGCGGATTTCCGGGTTGGTGCTGCGCACGAGGGCGGCGGCGAGCAGCACGGCCTGGGCGCTGTCGGGTGCCAGGTCGGCCGGGCGCGCCAGGGCGTGTGCCGCCAGGAGGCGCGCCATGTCGGGCATGCGTTCGTTGTTGACGTATTCCACCATGCGTTTGGTGGCGTCGGGGTCAGTTATTTTGCGCAGGGCAAACTGGTACACGGCCCGGCATTGTCCTTCGAGCAGCAGGGTGTCGGTGGGCAGGTAGGTAGTGACGGTGGCGATTTGTTTGAGCGCGGCAGCGGAGCCGCATTTGCCCAGGGCCTCCAACACCGTGGCGTTGAAACGCTGGTGTTCAGACAGCGAATCATCGGATACGAAAGCCGGAATCAGGGCATTTTGGGCTTTGCTGCCGCCCATTTGACCGAGGGCAAAGGCGGTGACAATGCGCACGTCTTCCACGGGGTCGCCGAGCAGGGAGGCCAATTGCTGCACGGCCGACGAGTCGCGTATAGACGCAAACGCCAGGGCCGCCAGGTACCGGTAGGTGGGGTTGGGGGCGTTGAGGTACCGGAGCAGGCTGTCGCTGCGGTGTTCGTCGCGCCAGTTGTACAGGCGCTGCACGGTGGGGTTGCGCAGGTCTACAGATACTTTTCCAAAATCTTCACCAGGAGACATTTCTGGTGGAATACACCCCTGCCAGAGGGCGAGGGGCAACAGCAGCCAAACCAACCGCGTAAACCATATTTGCATAACGATGCAGCGCAAAGGGCGCCGTATCGGGCAAAAATAGGGCTAATAAGCGAATGTCCGGAGCGAGTTTATTTGACCTTCACGGATTTACCCTGTTGAAGCACTTCTACGGCGGATTCTATGCGCCAGAAGTACATGCCGGAGGGCAGGCCAGCGGTTTCCATTTCGTTAGTGCCGGGTACGAGGGCCGTTTGGTGCACCTGCCGCCCTGTGGCGTCGAAGAGAATGTCAATGACATAGACGACCTGCTGCCCATGCAATGGGCTGACAAAAATAAACCCGTGGAAGACGAGGGATAGATGGTATTGCTCAAAGGCTTACTTCACTCCCTTTTCCAAAATGGCCTCTACCAATGCAGGCAAATCGCTTTTTTTACCCGTCACCGTAAACTCCTCTCCAACCTGCGTTTTGCCTTTGCGCAAACGCACGCGCACTACGACCTCATCGCCCTTTACGCTGTAAAGTCCTTTGAAAGAATAGGCATTTTCGTATTCTTTCACATCTACGAAAATAATGTCGGCCTGTGCGCCTTTCGCGGTCAGTTCCCGGAAATGCTTTTCCAGAGCGTCCGTCAGGCCGATCACATCGTCCAGCTCGACTTCATCCTGAAACACATTGCGGATAAATACCGGCTTCACCTGCGCCAGGGGGATTTTCACCTGCCCATCCACGATGCCGATGTCGAAACTGGCACCGTTGTTTGGGAAAGCCAAAATGGGCGTTTGGATACCGCGGATGCCCTTGGCGAGTTCGGGCACGCGGTCGCGGGAGTACTGGAACAGCGTCATCACGTCCACCCGTTTGTCTTCGGTGAGGGCCAGGCCGCTCATGCCTTGCAGCAGGCTGTAGGTGAGCAGGCCTTGTCCATATTGGCCGGCTTCGTAGCTCACCTTGTCGGCTGCCGAACCGGTGAGGATGAACATGCCGGTGCGGTCTTTCATGCGATCCAGGGCGCGGATTTGGGAGGAGTTGAGGTCTTTGCTGCTGGCAGCCAGGTCTTCCACAATTTTGCCGGAATTGCAGGCGTCGAGGATCATGACCTGCTTGAGGGCCGGTATGGCATTGATCCACTTGATCAGTTCGGCGGAGGAGATGGCGTAGTTGTTCCGTATTTCCGGGTCGCTGAGATTTTCACTGGCTATGTCTTTGGTCAGATAGTAAAACTGCGCGTTTTCGGCAGTGCCGTAGCTGATGCCGTGCCCCGAAAAATAGACCACCAGCACGTCCTGTGCTTTGGCTTTGCCGACCAAATCCGCAAATGCCTGGCGGATGGCCGCCTTGCTAGACACACCCTGCCGGTTGGGCGCATCGGCCTGGGTGTTGAGCAGCGTTATGGCCACCTTGTCGGCATACACACCGGGCGCTGCCGCCTGAAGCGCCTGTCTGAAATACGCGGCGTCCAGGTCGGCATATGTCAAATCCAACTTGTCGCTGGCGTAATTGGATGTGCCCACCACGATGGCGTAGAGTGCCGGATTGGTCCGGGTGAGCGTGGCTGGCGACTGGTAGTTGAGTTCCAGGGCGGCGCTTTTGAGCCAGCCGGCCTGATTATAGACCCGCAGGGAGAGGATGTTGTTTTCCCTGGGAAGGTAGTAATTCGCGAATGGAGCCAGATCAACGGCAATGGTCTGCGCGCGTTTCGGGTTGGCGTCTTCCAGCACTTCTTTGCCGTTGACAAAAAGGCTGAGTTTGCCGATGCCGCCGTCGCGCGGCACTAAATTGACTAAAAGTTTGTGCTCGCTCACTTGCGCCGTCATGTCCGGGTACAGCGCGACGGAATTGAAGTCTTCCACCGAGCGTGTCGTTTCCTGACTCAGGCCCATGATTTTGGACAACAGCCCCGGCTCATAGTACCGTTCTTTCAATTGGCTCAGTTCAATCACGTCCAAACCAACCACATAATGCAGGTTGTCCATCATTTCCGGTGAAGCGTCAAAAAGGCCTGAGGGGGTGGTGACGGCCCAAATGCTGCTGGTTCTGATGGTGTCTGTATCGTAACCCTCGTAGTAATAATTTGGGTCAGCATCCACCAAAAGCAAGGTCGCTACTAAACGATTGGTCTTTGTGTCGATAAGTTGGTAAGAAAGGTTGTCCGGGCTTTCCAGTTTCCAGCGATGGTCAATCTGTACAGTTTGGTTTTCTGCAAAATTCATCAATGAATCCTTGGGCCCGTTAATCAATCTCCCTTCTTCTGTAAAAAACAAAGTGCTGGGCGCATCGTGATATTCAGCACCTGAACGATCAATCAATATCATGCGCCCTTCGTTGTAAACCGTGTACACCCTGCACGCGTCATCGCACCGATTAAAATTGGCTTCAGTGGTACTCTCCAACTGCTTCAATCCAAAATAGTGCGAAAACGCTCCTGTTGAAATGGAATAAGCGGCCATACCTGCAATCACTTCCACCCTGTCGACACTTACCTGTGCTGGTTTTGTGAGGTAATACTGAAAATCAGGCGTAAGGAAGAAGTCGCAACCGCCTTCCACTTCCAGCGTATCCCGGGATACCGGCAGGCCGGTATTGACATCAAAAAAAACGGACTGAAGCAATGAACTTGTCGCACGATTCTTCTCGTCACCATTCGAATCAACTTCATAACCCCGCCCCAACCGATTCCCGTCCTGAGAAAAACTTAATTTTGCCCACAACATATCGTGTGGGAAAAATTCCTCAGGCAAGATCACATCCTCCAAAAACGATTTGCGGCGCGTGTTCCATCGTTTCAACACCTTGCCCTGGGTAAGCATGACCACGTTATCGCCCTGAAAAGCAAAAAGGCTGCAGCCGTCTTGAAGTATTTCGGTTTTAGCGCCATCGGCAGTATTTACTAAATTAACTACCGTGTCTTGTCGCACAAATACCAGGTGTTGGCCATCGGGCGAGCATTTGCCCGTACCCAGATATTCCGATTTCCATTTTTCCCTGCCTGATCGAGTATCCCAAAGGGCTGTTGTCTCTTCATAACTGGCTGTCGCCCAATTCCCGTCATCAGAAATACCCACTTTGTACTGGTGAGCGTAACCAGCAAACTCATGGTAAAAAAGGGTACTCTTAAAAGCGATCAAGGTGTGCAGTTTTTTTCCGGCAACCATGTCCCATACTTGCACTTCTGTATCAACCTGATATTCATCGCCTTCTTCACCTATGCTATTTTTGTCACATAATGTGATACAAACGAGCCTGCTGCCGTCTTTCGACAGGGCGATATCCCCAATCTCACAGGACGGCGACGGGATGGTGCGCAGGAGCCGGCCGCTTTTTACATCCCACATTTTTATTTCGCTGCCGGCATGAGTTGCCATAAAGCGGCTGTCGGCGGAAAAGCAGGTGCCCTTGACGATGGAAGAGTGTATGGTGGGCAATACCAGATCCGGTTTTTGCGCCTTCAGCGTGAGCGCAAGGAGGCAAAGCGCGAGGAGGAGTGTTTTTTTCATAGGTACATCAGCATTGGGTGAATTAAGGAACGCCCCATTCATTAAGGTATTTGGATAAAATGAAATAATCGGATGATATACAGGCGGGCGGTTTTGGGGGTGGGGGCTAAGGTAGTGAGAGAAAGTAACTATTCTATTCAGCAACTAATTTCTTTTTCTAAATCAAATGTCGGCATGATGTCTACCAACACCGGCCAACTGTTCGGTCTGGGCTACAACAGCACCACACTGTACAACTACGATGATTCGCTTGAAATGCTGTCGGTGCGCCGCAACGCACAGGGCGATGAAGTGTTCCGCATCCGCGTAGTCAACGATTGTGCCTCGGCACTCACGTTTTAGAGGTGCAACCAAGCGTTTTTGACTACGCTTGATGGCCGTGGTTTATGGATTGCAGACGCGCCTCCAGGCGTTCAATCCAGTGGGTTTCGCTGCGTTGTAAACCGCTGAGCATGAGTTTGGGCAAAAGTGTTTTGGCTTGATCTAATGCCTGCCTGGCTTCATCGAGGCGGCCGTGGAGGATGGCCAAAGCGGCCTTTATGCGGTACCATGTGGCATCGGCTTGTTTTTCGGCGTATGGGCCTATTCGAGCACGCCAGGCCTCCGCTTCGGCCTCCTTTTGTTCAAAAAAGGCGAAATAAAACACCAGTTCTCTGCCATAGGCGTGTTGAATAAACACAGGGGAATCCTCCAGGCCCGCAGCCAGACGATGTGCAAATGATTCGGCCAGGTCCGGACGTCCTTGTTCCAGGTGATGCAACATGGTGGTCGACAAAGCGCCCAGTTCCATCACTGTAGAGTCAGCGGAAACGGCTAACTGCTCTATTATTGGCTCAGGGAATTCGCCATACCGTTTGCCTTCGGCCAATAAACCGATGGAGGATAAAATGGCTTGTTCGAAAGCGGCAGACGGCCCGCCCCGCAAGAGGGACATCATGCGGGCGCCGTCGGACATAAATCCGCCTTTTGTGCGTATGGGGAAGGCTGTGACCGCAAAAATGATGGTGGAAAACAGTCCGCTGAAACTGAACATACACACCAGCGTTTTGGTGGTTATGGAGGCTTGTACGGCCTCTTTTTCAATCCACCAGGCGAGTCCGAAGGCCAGTACCGCCCAAATCAAGCTGCTCAACGGCCCGGCGGCCACCACCCAGGCAAATTTGTGGGTAAGGCGGGGTTCGTCGAACCGACGGGGCAGGGTTGCTGCCAGTCCGCCAAAGCTCTGAAAATCGGTGTTTAGAAACCATTTGGTGGCACCACCTTCGTTGCGGGCGCCGAGGGGGCCGGCAATGTAGAGGCCAAAACGGAAGCCCTGGGCAAGCCCGGCGAGCAGGTGTCCGAGTTCGTGAATGGCCAGCACCAGCCATAGGGCAATCACAAAAACCACAGCCAGCCAAAGCATTTCCCCGATGCCCTCCGGGCGCATGTGGTTGTTGACCGGCAGCAAGTTGCCTTTTGTAGCCAGTAAGCCAATGGCGTATCCGAATGCAGTGCCCAGCATCAACATGATGCCGATGCCGGCGGCCTTTGACCAAGATGATTTAAGCTTTTTGCTCATGTTTTGGTTGATTTCTTTGGCGGCAAATTTGAGGTATTTGGCGCGTTTCTCGCTGTGATTATTTCAGGAAGGCGGATTTTGGATGATGGTTTTTGAATAATGGACGGGGCGACCACACATGCGGGGCGACCACACATGCGGGGCGACCACACATGCGGG
>JBMOHO010000016.1:0-23982 GCA_049317805.1 Saprospiraceae bacterium | reverse complement strand
GGAATCATGGATCATTTAGCTTATTTTATGAAATTCGTAGCCCTGTTGTTTGCAGCTCTGTTGTCCGCGCAAACGGCCCTTGCACAAGACTTTGCCCCCATCCTGGTGTCTGACCAAACCTTCAAACTCACCGGAGCCGACGAGTACCGTTTTGCCCTTGCAGAGGGCGACCGCATTGACTTGCGCGTGGAAATGCTCGTGGGCCGCGAAATCCGCGAAATCGAGCTTTACCAGTATCCAAACTACCCCATCCTGCGCGACTACAACATGGATCAGGTGCTCGAACGCAGTTTTGTGGCGCCCAAAACCGACGTATACATCCTGCGCTTCAAAGAGGCTGGCATGGCCAAAAAAGTGTGCCGCTTCACCCTGCACCGTACCCCCGCCAGTGCCGAAACGGCTCGCATGGATACCCGCGTGACCTGGGAGCTAAAACCATCTGTTCAATACCAGATTGCCCGCCGAAAAGTGGCCGTCGGCAAAAAAATGGAATTGGTTTCGCTGGGCGGTCAGCTGACGGTGCCCGCCGGACGCATGGGCTTCGTCAGTCCCGTGAATGCTTATCAGTTTACCTTGCCCCCACACACCATCCGCTGGGCTTACCGCCTTTCGGTGGGCCAGGCGTCTGCGGAGGCCCGAAAAAAGGACGCCGAAACGCTGGCCCAGCTGCTCAAAACCACGGCCGCCCGAGCCGCGCCGGTGCAACCCGAAACGGCCCTGGCCGCTTTCGCCCTGGGCATGGCCATCGACCTGACCACGTCTTCCATCGGCGAAGACGTGGAGTACGCCCTCGTAGATGCCCCCAATGTGCCGGTATTTTTTGACAAAGGCCAATACCAGGCTTTTATTCAACAAAAAGGCGTGAGCGTGGATGTGCAAAGGCGATACGCTCCCCTCGAAGGCACGTATTTCTTTGCCCTTCGCAGCGACAACTGGGTGAATGCCATTGACGTGCACGTCGACATCGAAGCCGTCACAGAGGAACCGGTGTTTGCAGAGGAATTGTACTTGATGAATAGGGAATAGGGGGAATACGGAATACGGAATTCGGAATGCGGAATGCGGAATTTGCACATTCCCTCTGTTTTTTTGCAAAATTATTGGGAATGATGCATGAAATCCGAAAGGATGAGCAAATTCCGTATTCCGTATTCATAATTCCGCATTCCGAATTCCGAATTCCGCATTCCTCTGCCAGGTTTTCTCCCCCAACTGCCGCGTCAGTGTTTCCAGGTAGTAACTGCCAGCCATAGCGTCGATGGCTTCGTCCAGGTGGCTTTCCATTTTCAGCAGGTGCTGCACATTTCGGGCCATGCGCCGTCCGAAAGCCGGCGGATAGGAAGCCAGCGCTTCCCGACCCTCGTCGTAAGGCATCACGGTAAGCCGGTTGGCCCCGCCCAGCACAGCCGACATGGCCATGGTGGTGGCGCGGATCAAGTTGGTGTACAGGTCGTCCTGGTATACCGCCGGTTTGAACGACACGGATATGTATGGATATTGCAAAGGCGCATTCCAGGCTTGCAACACGTGCAGCCAGAGTTGGCGGAACGCGCGCAATTTGGCCATTTCGAGAAAATAGTGGTCGCCAATGGCGATGGAAAAGTGCAATTGAGCAGCAGTTTGGGCAGGCGGCAGGCCCCGTTCGTGCATTTTGGTCAAATATTGGTTGCCAAGTTGCAGCAAGACCGTCAGTTCATCTACCGTGCCCGTCGTGTGGAGGTGCCGTCCGTCGGCATGCAACACCCGAAAGCCCGGAAATTGGGCTGCGGCCATCTCTGTACATTCTGACGTGTAGCGCCAGTCGACAATGCCTTGCTGTGCTGCGGGGTTAAAATCGACCGTGCCATGCAGCGCAAGCGGCGACACCCCTTTGGACTGAGCCAATCCGCCAAGCGCAGCAAGGGCGGCTGCTGGCGGCATAGGCGTCGGGGAAACGTCGTACAAATGAAGCCCAACATAGTCAAGGTACACGCCTTCAAGCACCTGGGCCAGGCGTTCCGACGACAGGGAAGGGTCGAACCTCAATTCCAGGCCCTCCACGCCAAAGTGCAGGGCTTCCTGTACCATGGCTTGCGCTTCGGGTGCATTGGCACCAATTCGGATGGTTTCAGACAGTTCCCAGTTGTTAGGCGCCTCGGTCAGGGGCAACGGCGCTTCCGGGAAATCATCGGCATGCACCAGTGGCGTGATGTCCAGATCCGCTTCCGCAGCCCATACCAGGTCTGCCAACGGCATTTTGCCTTTCAGGCTTTTTTCGAGTGCAGCCAGCCATTCGGCCTTGCCGATGGGCGGAAATTCGGAAAAAAAAACAGCGCTGTCCATACTGCAAATGTAGGGTCGATTGGGATTAAAGCAATGCCGTCTTTTTTTAAAATTGCGGAAAACCTTTTCAAACCGATGATGTTATCTTTGCCGAGCACAAAAGTGCTTAGATTCAATCTAAATACAAACATACAGTCATCACGCCCATCATGGAAAAGCGACGAATGATATACCTGGATAACAACGCCACGACGCCCTGCGACCCCCGTGTTGTGGAGACAATGGTGCCCTATTTTTTTGAAAAACACGGCAACGCTGCCAGCCGCAGCCACCAGTTTGGCTGGGAAGCCGAAGACGCTGTGGACTACGCCCGTGGGCAAATAGCTTCCCTGATTGGCGCCGACGAAAAAGAGATCATCTTCACTTCGGGTGCTACAGAGAGCAACAACCTGGCATTGAAAGGTGTGTTTGAGATGTACGCCAAAAAGGGCAACCACATCATCACGGCTGAAACCGAACACAAGGCAATCATCGATACTTGCACCCACCTTGAAAAAGCGGGGGCCGAAATAACCTGGCTGAAAGTGCAGGAAGACGGATTGGTTGACCTCGCTGAATTGGAAGCGGCCATCAAACCTTCTACCATTCTTGTTTCGCTCATGTGGGCCAACAACGAAACCGGCGTCATCCAGCCCATGCGCGCCATCGCGCAGATCTGCGAAAAACATGGCGTATTGTTTCACTCAGACGCCACCCAGGCGGTGGGCAAAATTCCTACGTTGGCACGCGAAGTGGGCGTACACCTCATGTCGTTCACGGCACACAAAATGTACGGTCCAAAAGGTGTAGGTGCCCTGTACGTGAGCCGCAAAAACCCACGGGTGAAAGTAACCGCCCAGATGGACGGCGGTGGCCACGAGCGCGGCATGCGTTCCGGCACACTGAACGTACCTGGCATCGTCGGTTTTGGCAAAGCCGCCGAAATAGCCCAAGCCGAAATGCACCAGGATGCCGAACGCCTCAGCCGCCTGCGCGATAAACTGGAGCACGGCCTCACCCAACTGGAAGAAACCAAGATCAACGGCAACGTGGAGCACCGCATGCCGCATGTGGCCAACATTTCATTCAAACACGTGGAAGGCGAAGGCCTGATGATGACGTTTAACCAAAACATCGCCCTGTCTTCCGGTTCCGCATGCACCTCTGCGTCGCTTGAGCCGTCATACGTACTCGTGGGCATGGGTTTGGGCGACGACCTCGCGCACTCTTCCCTGCGATTCTCCCTCGGCCGTTTCACCACCGAGGAAGATGTAGATTTTGCCGTTGAGGCCATTGCCAAAGGCGTGAACCACATGCGCGAACTCAGCCCCATCTGGGAAATGTATAAAGACGGGGTGGATCTCAGTAAAATTGAATGGTCAGAACACTGAGTTTTGAGTTTTGAGTTTTTAGTTTTGAGTGGTGAGTTTTGAGTTTTGAGTTGGTTACGCGCACTCAAAAACTCAAAACTCACCACTCAAAACTCACCACTCAAAACTCAAAACTCATCACTTGAAACTCACCACTCTAAACTCTAAACTCTAAACTCAAAACTCAAAACTAAACCATGGCATACAGCGAAAAAGTATTAGAGCACTTCAAGAACCCGCGCAATGTGGGTACCATGAACAAAGACAGCAAAAACGTGGGTACCGGTTTGGTTGGCGCCCCGGAATGTGGCGACGTGATGCGGCTGCAAATTGAAGTAGACGACGAAACGGGCCTCATCCGCGACGCGAAGTTCAAAACCTTCGGTTGTGGTTCGGCCATCGCATCTTCTTCCCTGGCTACGGAATGGCTGAAAGGAAAAACCTTGGACGAGGCGATGACCATAGACAACATGGACATTGTGGAGGAACTGGCGTTGCCGCCCGTGAAAATCCACTGTTCGGTATTGGCTGAAGACGCCATCAAGGCTGCTATTCAGGATTACAAAACCAAAAACGGCATCGCCGTAGCCGAAGAAAGCGGTGTGAATGCCCTATGATTTATGTAGCCGAAAGCGCTAAAGAAAAAATACAGGAAGTGCGGCAGTCCGGTAAGATTGCAGACGACTTCTTCCTCCGCGTGAGCGTGGTGTCTGGCGGTTGCTCGGGCCTGTCGTATAAAATGGATTTTGACAACGAGTCGAAACCCAACGATCAGGTGTTTGAAGACAACGGCGTGCGGGTAGTCACGGATCTGAAAAGTTTTCTGTATTTGTTCAACACCACCTTGGAATTTACCGGTGGTTTGGACGGAAAAGGGTTCTTTTTCAACAACCCGAATGCCACGCGGACTTGTGGGTGTGGGGAGAGTTTTGCGGTTTAAAAGCTGGCTAATGATCTCCGCGCTCTTGTATTAAAGTTATAAGGCAAGCCTTAAACAAACTTTAGCAGCTCCTGCACCAACTTGTAGACTGTCGTGGAAGACTCCTCGGAAGCAGGAGAAGCTGCATTTTTATGCAAGGCATGTACTTTTTCTGCTCTTCTCATGGCTAAGTCTATTCGTTTCTCCCGACCGACTTCGTCACTTTCCATTAACATGTTGAAGAAAGATGAAGAAATTTTTTTTCTTCCTTTCCCGTCGTAAAAGACATTGTATGGGTTGAGGTATTCATTCAGTTTTTCATTGTACAGATCACGGTGCATGCCTCCTCCTTGGTGATCTTCAAAATGTAAAATCAGCCAATATTCGAATGCTTGGTTAGAGTAGGCCACCCCAAAGCCAGCATTTTCTGCCATGTGTATGGCATTGTCAAAGTTGTCTGCCGGGAAGTCGTCTTTGTCAAAAACAACCCATGTATGGTCGAAGTGGCTTTTTTTGCGCTCACTTTTTGCCCTTGCGACAACACGTTTGGTATCTCCTGAACCACCTACCGCAATTACCTCGGTTGCACTCAGTTTAAAATAACGGCGTAGGTGATTAAAATAGTCTGGCTCAGTATTTAACCCTTCACAGACAATCAAAAAACGTTGTCGCTCCGGTCGCTCAGGCGGAGGAATTTGAAAATCAGGCGCTGCACGGCGGTGTTTGGCGTTTTTGAGTTCTGCCTTGTGCGCCTTTTTTTGAGCAATTTGTTCGGCACGTTTGTTCTTCATGTTTTACTTTCCCTAACCAGCTTCAGGGTGAAAAATTTGAGAAAAGTCACCGAGCAAGGGCACGCCGCCGTAGCGTCCTTGCAAATAGTTTTCCTCGAAATTGTCTGTTTTTCGCCCGCCTTCATCTGTTTTAAAAGAAGCAAGCGAATACAACGAAGCTGCCCCGTAACGGTCTTTTTCTACAAACCAGATTTGGTCGCGACGGAAAAGGTTGGAGCCGAGCAAATTGGTGTCGTGGGTGTTGAAGATGAGTTGGGCGTTATTGGGATTGGTACCATTCGAATTGAATAAACTTACGAGTTTATACACTAGATTAAGGTGTATTTTGGAGTCCATTTCATCAATAACCAAAACTTCACCAAATTCTAATGCTTTTAATATTGGTCCAATTAAAGCGAAAAACTTCACTGTTCCGGATGATTCCTCCTCGGAAAGATTAAATTCTACAAAACCTTTGTTTCTGTTGTTTTCGTCATAAACTGTATGAGAAGTGTTTACGCCTTCCATGAATTCAACAGATTTATCTTCCTCCATTCTTTTCTTGATAAATTCTTTTAATTGATCGGGCATCGCTTCTGGCAGGTTAGAGGCATCCATTTTTTTTACTGAAAGATCTTCAATGCCGATATCCGCTACTTTCAACAAGGATACTATCTTGCTTTTTGAATCTTCAACTCGAGCCATTGAATATCCTAAATAGCCACTTTCGTCAATCCCCGAGAGTTGATGAAATTTCTCAAACCAACTCAAAACGCTCTTTGCCACTTTATCGTTAAATTGTGCAGCTACCGACAGCATCAGTGCATTGTTACGCACCATATTTTCCTTGACCAGAAGATTGCCTTTTTTGAAAGCCTTTGTATGGATGGTAAAATTTTGCCCCTCCCTGAAAAAAAGCTCGACTTCCTTGGTGTTCGGGCGATGATAAAGCCATTCTGAAACAACTTCCTGGGGTGTCGCCTCAAAACCATAACGATACATCTCGTCTTCGTGAATGAAAACAATTTCAAACATGGATGGCTTCCCGACCGTCACCGTGTTGAGCCGGAAAGGTTCGGTTTCGATTAGTTCACCTTGTTGAGATTCTTTAGAAGATTTGAGGATAAAAGTTTTCATAAAGTGCACAGCATCAATTAATTTGGTCTTTCCGCTGGCATTTGCACCATAAATAACTGCACTCTTCAGCAATCGTAAACCGAATTTAGGTACTTCAAAAACATTCTCCTGCTCTCGAGTGGTTTTGTCGTAATTGGAGGCAAAAAGAGTAAGTTTCACTTCCTCTTTGAAAACCTTAAAGTTGCAGATTGTAAACTGAACAAGCATAATAAAAGCCTTTTTTGGATAATATAACGCAAAAGTAGGCTTTATTATTTGTATTTATAAAAAATATTTAAAAAAGATGTGTCTTTGAAACTAATTTGCTTTGCTGGATATGTAGTGGTGCATGTTGAGTCAATTGGTAGCTCAACACGCACCACTTCAAAGGGCCTCCTAATACCCGAAATTCTGATCCAAATTCGGGTTATTCGCCAAATCATTGGACGGAATCGGGTAAATGTTCCGATACGGAGGCACGGGAGCGCCTTCTTTCACGCCACCTTTCCATTGCCACACGTAGGTACCGTTGGTGAACTGGCCAAAACGCACAAGGTCGGTGCGGCGGTGGCACTCCCAGTACAATTCACGGCCGCGCTCATCGAGGATAGCATCCAGGGTGAGGGTGTTGGCGGTAAAGTTGCCGCTGGAGCCCGAGTAGGCGCGTTCACGCACTTTATTGACGTATTGCAGCGCCTTGTTCTTGTCGCCACCACCAGCCCCGCGCAGGACGGCTTCGGCAGCCATGAGGTATGCGTCGGCCAGACGGAACATGGGGAAGTCGGTGTCCGGGAAATCGGTATCGGAGCCCAGAGCCCCGGTAGACGTCACGTTTTTGAACTTGTTGATGGCGTACCCGTTGGTAAACTGACTAAGGTCTTCAATATCAAGAGTTTGACCATCTGTATAAATTTTGCCACGGCGGTCAAAGCTGTTGGTGCGGAGCTGATAGGTGTAATCGGGGCGATCCAGGTCCATGTATATGGTGTATTTACCGTCGTCTGGAATCTGAATTTCCACGCCGTTCGGGTCCAGGAGGCCGTCGGCACCGGTGTCGCCCAAGCTGGTGGCGTCGTTCTGGTTGGCCCGGAAACGGAGGGTTCCGGCGCTTAGCTGCACATTGACGAGGGCGAGCCTGCCGGTAGCGGCGTCCCAGTTGAAGTTGATATCCGTGTTGCCGGTAGCGGAGCCGATGATGCTCCACTGGCGTTTTTCCACACTGTAGGTGCGGTTGCTGCTGGTGGTCACATCCAGTTTGATGTAATAGAGGCCGGCATCGGCCAGTTGGATGTTGGCGCCGTTGGCTTCCAGTTTGCCGTCGCTGTTGTTGTCGCCGTATTTAGTGAACGACTGGGAGGGCAATTGCCGGAAGTGGAATTCCGAGTTGTTGTTCGGGAAGTAAAGGTACCCTTCGTACTTCTTCTTGTTGATGGTGTCGGCTGTACCGATTTTGATGCTGTTGGCTATGCCTGCAGAGTCGAAGCCGAGGGTACTGGTGGACACATAGTACACCGGGTATTTCACCGTAGAGCCTTCGTTGTAATCCACCAGGATACCGGTGAGGTCTTGCGGGAATTTTTCGACAAACTGACGGGTAGTGCGGGTGCCGCCCCAGCCGCCAACGACGCCCGAAGCCAGCGGATTCATGGTGCCGCCAATGCCTGCACGGATGATGAAGGTCATGCCGCCATAGGTGCGGGTATTGACGCCGTCGAAGTTGATCGGGAAAATGATTTCCGAAGACGTGTGGTTGTCGGCCAAAAAGAGTTTTTGGTAGTCAGGCTCCAGTTGGTAGCCGGCGTTCAGCACTTTTTCGCAGTAGGTGAGGCAATCTTCGTAGCGGTTGCCTGCGCCGTATACTTCAGCGTTGAGGTAGAGTTTGGCCAAGAGCATCCAGGCGGCCGCCTGATCGGCCCGGCCGTACTGGTTGGCGCGGGGGGCTGGCAGTTCGTTTTCGATGGCTTTTAATTCCGACTCAATGTAGGCGAAAAGGTCTTTTCCCTGGATTTGCTGGGGGATAAACGATCCCACCACGTCGTTTTCGGTGCCAAACGGCACATTGCGGAACAAGTCGAGGGCGTGCCAGTAGCTCAGGGCGCGCAGGAAACGGGCCTCGGCGCGGTATTTTTGCACTTCCGGTTTTAAGTCGCCCTGGCCGCGTCCGTCCAGCTTACCGTCGGTGGTTTCACGCATAAACTCGTTGACCAGTGCCACCTGGTAAAAAACACGGCTGTAAAAGGCATAAATGAAACCATCTGCAGCCGACCATGCCTGCGCATGAAAGTCTTTGATGGTCTGGTCGTTCCAGGCAATGACGGCCTCGTCGGTCGAAAGCTCCTGGTGATACCAGTACCCGCGGAGATACTGTCCGAATCCTTCATCGATGCCGGTAATGTCAGCCTGACCGGCAGGCCCTTGTTGGCCAGACACGGCGTATCCGGCGTAGAGTTTGGCCAATACCTGTTTGTAGGCGGCAGGATTGTCGTACACAACGTAGGCGGTCAACACGTCCGGGTCAAGCGGCACAGTGTCGAGGTCTTTAAAACAACCGACCGTTCCGATGAGGAGTACGGCGATGGCGAGTAATATTTTTTTGTTTATCATGGTGCAAAGTGGTGTGTTGAATTAGAAATTGACGTTGACGCCAACCAGGAAGGTTCTTGGGCGTGGGTAAATGTTGTTGTCGATGCCGTTAGAAATTTCCGGATCCAGGCCATCGTAGGGGGTAATGAAGAAAGGATTCTGAATGGTAGCATACACGTTGAAGTAGCTGATGAATCCGTTTCGTTTGCCGATATTGGTATTGACATCGCCATTGCCGATGCCGACCTGAACATTTTTTTGAAACACGTGGCTCAGGTCGTACGCCAGTGTGAAGTGATCAATGCGGAAAAAGCTTGCTTTTTTGACAAAATGGTCGCTGAAAGTAAGGTTAGCCTGGTCGAACACATTGAGGTCAACGCCAGATTGGTTGATGTTTGACAGGTAGTTGGTCGAAGAATACAGCCTGTTGAGGTAGCCCATGTCGGTTTGTACGTTGTTGTACACATACTGCCCGAGGTTGGCGCGGCCGGCAAAGGAAAACGTAAAGCGTTTGATGCTCAAATTGTTGGTAAAGCCGATGGTAAAATTCGGAGCCGGATTTTTGTAGCGGTATTTGTCCAGATCGTTGTCGAGGCCGTCATTGTTCCGGTCTACGAAAACGCCTTCCAAAAGCTGCCCGTTTTCGTCGTATACTTGTTCTTTGACGTAAAATGAACTGGGGGCATAGCCTACGGAGTGAATCTGGATGTTGCTGCCTACGCCACCGGCAATGCCACCGGTGAGCACACCTATATAGTTGCTGTCGATGCTGGTGGTCAGTTTGGTGATTTCATTTTTATTGTAGGCAAAGTTGGTGTTGAAGTTCCAGTCGATGACGCCATTGCGAATCGGCGTGAAATTCAAAGCCAGCTCTACACCTTGTGTTCTCAAAGAGCCTACGTTGCGGGTGGCCTCGTTGGTCAAATTAGAGAGGGCTGCCAGTTGGATAAAGTTGAGCAGGTCGTCGGTGTTGCGCTGGTACACGTCGATGGAGCCGCCTACACGGTCGCGGACAATGCTGAAGTCCAAGCCCAGGTTGTACGTGGTGGTTTCTTCCCACTTGATGTCGGCAATATAGCCGTTGGGGCGTATGGTTTGCACAAACTCGTCGCCAAACTGATAGGAAGCGTTGTTCTGGCCAAACTGGTAACGGGCGAGGTAGGCGTAGTAATCGCCGATGTCCTGCTGGCCGGTAATGCCCCAACTGGCGCGCAGTTTGAGGTAGTTGAAATTTTGTTGGTCGTTGTCAAACACTTTCACGCCCACGGCGGCGGCCGGGAAAAGACCCCATCGGTTATCCGGGGCAAAACGGGAGGTGCCGTCGCGGCGCAGCGTGAAGGTGAAGAAATATTTGTCAAGAAGGTCGTAGTTCACACGGCCAAAGAGCGACACGAGGTAGTATTCAGCCGGGTCTCTGTTTTCGGTGGTTTCGGCAGGCGTGCCTGCGGAGTCCGTGTTTTTGAAATAGTTGTCCACCTCAAAATGCTGCCAGGAGTAACCGCCCATGATGTCAAAACCGTGAATACCCCAGCGGTTTTTGTAGTTCAGGTAAGTTTCCAGGAGGGTATTTTTCTTGGTTTGCTCGTAGTAGTTGTTTACGCCGCCGCCGTTGATGGCATCAAACGCAAATGCCGCAAAGTTGGGTACGGTGATGGTGCCTTCGCCCCTGGCGTAATCATAGCCGAGGTTGAGGTTGGCGTGCAATTCTTTGATGAAAGGCAGGCGATAATCCACGTTCACATTGGTGATGTACTGTTTTACGGTAGAGTTGTCGTTGCGCTGTTCCAGCAAAGCGAGGGGGTTGGTAGGCGCCAGGGGGTTGGGGTTGCCCGCCAGTGTCCAGGTGGTGTACCCGCCAAAACGATCGGTTGTATCGGCCCGTACAGATTGCGTAGGATCGAAACGCAAAGCGTTGCCAATGGCGCCGCGGTCGGCAAAGTGGTTGTCGTTCAAGATGCCTTTGAAGTGAAAGTTCACCTGCAAGGTATTGTCAATGAAACCGGGTGACAGGTTTACGGCGGCGGAGTAGCGGCTGAACTCGTCTGTTTTCAGCAACCCTTCTTTAAAGGTGTAGCCCAACGACACGCGGTAGGGAATGATGCCCACGCCGCCGGAAAAGTTGATGTTGTGGTCTGTGCCAAAAGCCGTCTGGTAAATTTCGTCCTGCCAGTCGGTGTTGGCGTTGCCCAACAAGCCGAAAGACGGGTGCGGGACATCGTTCGGATCGTCCGTGCCATACACTTTGTTGATGGTATTGCGGTATTCGTTGGCGTTGAGCACGTCTACTTTATTGGAAGCCACGCCCCACGACACGTTGCCGTTGTAGCCTACCTGCAGTTTGCGACCCAGCTTGCCTTTTTTGGTGGTGATGATGATGACCCCTGCCGAGGCACGGTTGCCGTAGATGGCAGTGGCGGCTGCATCCTTTAATACAGTGAAGGTCTCAATATCGTTTGGATTCACGATGTTGAGGGGGTTGCGGCTGCCGGATACGCCGCCGTTGTCCAACGGTACCCCGTCGACTACGATGAGCGGGTCTTTGTTGGCAGAGAGCGACGATTCGCCGCGGATGCGGATCTGGGAGCCGCCGCCCGGAGAGCCGTCGGTGGTCACCACCACGCCTGGTACCTTTCCGGCAATTAATTCCTGGGGGCCGGTGATGGCACCGCGGTTGAATTGTTCGGAAGAGGTGGTCTGCACCAGGCCGGTGGCGTCTTCGCGTTTGACCGTACCGTAACCGATGACCACCACCTCATCGAGGGTGCTGGAGGCGTCAAGGGCAATGTCTACCTGATCCGAGCCAACGATGCTGTACTCTTTGGTTTCGTAGCTCGAGTAGGTAACCAGCAGCGCGGTGGCTTGGTTGGAAACCGAGAGGCGGAAGCGGCCGTCGATGTCGGTAGAGGTGCCGTTGGCGGGCGTCTCTTTTTCCACCACGGTGGCGCCGATGAGCCCTTCGCCGGTTTCGCCATCTCTAACGATGCCAGAGATGGTTCTTTGAGCCTCCAGCGCAGGGTGTGCAGCAAAAATGCACACCATAAAGGCGAAGGTTCTTGTAAAATTTCTGTAAAAAAGGTTCATACTGTAATGGGCTTGAACTGTTTGTTAACAATGTGTCTGTCAAAATTGCCACCCTTTGTAGCGTCATTACACTAAGTTGAGTGGATAATTTGAATCTGGATTAAATAAACAGCGATTTGTCGTAAACCAGCACGAATATTTTTCCGTGTAAAGTTCTCACAAAATTAAAAAACAACTTAACTTTGTGACAAAGTTACACTAAGCCTAACTTTCCACAACAAAATTTTTAAAAAAATGAACCTACGTCTATTTTTAACAATTGCTTTCTGCAGCCTGATGCTTTCGGGTTTCAGCCAGGTCAACTCCATCGGCCTGATCGGCTCAGCTGGCCCTTACGGCTGGGATGCCGACACCAACCTTGTCAAAAGCAACGACAGCATTTACACCTTGAAGCTCAACCTGAAGGCTGGCGAATGTAAGTTCCGCGCCAACGACGCTTGGGACATCAACTGGGGCGACGTTGGCTTCCCCTTCGGCAAGGGCACACAGGGCGGTGCCAACATTCCCATCAAAGTAGGTGGTGAATACACTGTAGAATTCAACGGCAACAGCGGCGCTTATGAGTTCGAAATCACCTCGCCTATTGGCGTTATTGGAGATGCTACGCCGAAAGGCTGGGGCGAAGACACCAACATGTTTCAGGATTCCATTGACGACAACAAGTTTTACATCGTCCTGAACCTGAAACTCGGCGCCGCCAAGTTCCGTTTCAACGACGACTGGGCCCGCAACTGGGGCGCTAAAGACTTCCCAACGGGTGTGGGCGTACAAAACGGCGACAACATTCCGATCACCGCTGCTGGCCGCTACCGCATCGACTTTGACACCCTCACCGGCGCTTACGCGTTTACCGAAATTCCGGAGTTCAAAACCATCAGCATCATCGGCAACGGTACGCCGGGCGGCTGGACAAACGACACCCCGCTTAAAAAAGACGCAGCCAACCCCGATCTCTGGTCCGGCAACGTAGACCTTACAGACGGTTTTGCAAAATTCCGCGCCGACAGCGCCTGGACGTACAACTGGGGAGGAACCACTTTCCCTTCCGGTATTGCTACTCCAAACGGCGGCGACATCCCGGTTACCGCCGGTCGTTACCAGATCAGCTTCAACGTCAAAACCCTGGAGTACAACTTCCTGCTCATCCCGGCCTACTCGGCCATCGGCATCATTGGTACAGCCAACCCGGGCGGTTTTGACACCCCTACGCCACTTACTAAGGATCCGGACAACGAAGGCGTATGGAAAGTGCGCGTAGTATTGCTTACCGGCGACGCTTATTTCAAAGCCGATGACGACCTGTGGGCTGGCAGCGGTTTCCCCAACGGCACTGCTGAAATCGACGGCGCACCCATTCCCGTGCCAGCTGGCGAGTACAAAATCTCGTTCAACACCATCACTGGCGCGTATTCTTTTGAGCAACTGGTTATCTACAGCACCATCGGCCTCATCGGCCCGGCTACACCTCTTGCTACCTGGGATACGGACGTTGACATGATCAAAGACGCCAACGACGAAATGTTGTGGTATATCCCGTCCATCCTGTTGTCTGAAAACGAATGCAAATTCCGCGCAGAAGACGCATGGGCGATTAACTGGGGTGCCAAAGATGAGGCCTCGCAAGGAGATGCTGCCGGTGTCGGTACCCAAGATGGCAAAAACTTCAAAGTGAAAGCCGGTGTGTACGGCATCACCCTCCGCGCTGTGAAAAACGAAGGCGAATACGTATTCGGCCCCGAGCTTAACACCGCCGAGTTGCTCAACTACAGCGTGGTGAAACTGTTCCCTAACCCGGTTAGCGACAAACTCAACATCGAAATCACAGAAGCCAGACTGCGTGGCGAATTGAACGTGACCATTTTCAGCAACCAGGGCGCGCGCGTGTATTCCAACACCATGAACATCCAGGAACAAGCGTCCATTCAGATCGGTGATCTGACCCCGGGCGTATACTGGCTGCACATGACCAACGGAACCTACATCGTAGGCAAGCAGTTTGTGGTGACCAAGTAAGCACCCGAATCCGGTTTACCGGTTTGTAAATGAAGAACCCGGGTGGGCCAATTTGGTCCGCCCGGGTTTTTTTGTGCCTTACCCCCGAATGTACTGTTCCAGGTTCTGGATGTGTTCTTTTTGATCCATGATGATGGCGTTCACAATATCGCCAATGCTGATCATGCCCACGAGGGCTTCGCCTTCGACTACTGGAAGGTTAATTTGCCATAAATGTACAATATTAATCGGAAAAATTAAATTGATACCACTTAATCATCTGTAGATTCTGATGATTCTCCTTCCTGGCCAAACCATGCCGCAAGCTGGCTTTGTTGAGCGGCGCTCAGATTGGCTTCCGGGTGCAACCACACGTAGCTGTACATGGGCATTTCGCCTTCCGACACCATTTCGCCGCATTCTTCCAGCTTTTCCGCTTTTTTGGCAGCCGGGTAAGCAGTCCATTCCGAAAAATTGAGGTGCTCGCGGCCCTCTACAATGTGGTCGCGGAGCAACCAGGACACCGGTGCCACGTAGCTGTACCACGGGTATTTGGTTTGGTTGGAGTGGCAATCATAACAGGCGGCCTTTATTAGTGCGGCCGTTTCGGGTGGGGCCATTGCCGCTGTCAGGTAATCTTTAGAAGGGTCAGCTGGCGGGTTGGTTTTGTCAATTTGGAAGAATTGGATCAATAAAAGGAGGGCTGGAAAAGCCCAGAGCCATTTTTTCATGTTGAGGAGTTTAAGAGTTGAGGAGTTTAGGAGTTGAGTTGCAAGCAGCGGTGAAGCTAAGATAGGTATCTTTGTGTTTGTTTTTTGCACTATTCGATCAATGGGTAATTATTTAAGACGAGGTGAACGAAAAACCCAATACTTTAGCCCAACTTTTCATCAACCGTTTGTAACTCACTTGTTAAGGACTTTTCCCATGTTGAAACATCTAATCAGCCTTTCGTTTTTGCTGCTGGCATGCCATATTCAGGCGCAGGACTTTTGGAAGGACGCCTCTGCGTCCATGCGCTCTATGCCTGGCGAGCGCCGGATTGTTCCCCAAAATTTTCGCAGTGTGGAGCTGGATGTAGCCGGATTATCGTCGTGGCTCAACCAGGCACCGGAGCGGTTCACAAAGGCTGCCCATAAAATGCCGGTGTTGGTGTTGCCCATGCCCGACGGCAGCAAGCAGCGTTTCCAGCTGGTCGAGTCGCCGGTGATGGCGCCAGAACTGCAAAGCCGCTACCCGGAATCGCGCTGTTTCACCGGTTATGGCCTGGATGAATCCGGCACACTGCTGAAATGCGATTTGACGCCATGGGGTTTTCACGCCATGATCTTGCGCCAACAGGCCGAAACGGTATTTATCGACCCATATATTCACGGAAATACGGCATTCTACACCGTATATTACAAAAAAGACTACGCGTCTGATCCGGATGCGCTGGCCACTTGTGTCACCGAAAACAACGCGAAGGAACTGACCGTTGACAATGCACAAGCGTCTCAGGGCGACTGCCAGCTTCGCCGATACCGGCTGGCACTGGCCTGCACCGGCGAATACGCTTTTTTTCACGGCAACACCAAACCCCTGGTTATAGCGGCTTTCAATACCACTATGAACCGCATCAACGGCATATATGAGCGGGAGTTGGACGTGACGATGCAACTCGTCGCCAAAAATGACACCCTCATTTTCCTGGATGCTGCCACCGATCCGTACACCAACAACAGCGGCTCCACCATGCTGGGCCAAAATGTAACAACCTGCAACACGAGAATTGGCGCGGCCAACTTTGACGTGGGGCACGTATTCAGCACCAGCGGCGGCGGCATTGCTTCCGTAGGGGTCATCTGCGACAACAGCAACAAGGCCCGCGGCGTAACCGGCCGCAGCGCACCCATTGGCGACCCGTTTGACGTTGATTACGTGGCGCATGAAATGGGACACCAGTTTGGCGGCGAACACACGCAGAACAACGATTGCAACCGCGTAGCCGGCAGTTCCATGGAGCCTGGCAGCGCGTCTACCATCATGGGTTATGCCGGCATTTGTTCCCCCAACGTACAGAGCAATTCAGATGACTATTTCCACGCCATCAGCCTGCAGCAAATAACCGCCGTCACGGTCACGGGCAACGGCAATACCTGTCCGGTCAAAATCAATACCGGCAACACCGCACCCACGGTGAACGATGTGACCAACTTTACCATACCGCGCGCGACACCTTTTGCGCTTACGGCCGTCGGCACAGACGCCAATGGCGACGCCCTGACCTATTGCTGGGAGCAAATGGACGCACAATTTGCCACCATGCCCCCGGTGTCTACCAGCACGACCGGTCCGCTGTTCCGCAGCTTTGACCCGTCCAGCTCGCCCACGCGCTATTTTCCGCGATTGACCGATCTGGTGAACAACGTAAACCCAACCTGGGAGGAGCTGCCCACGGTAGCCCGCAGCATGAACTTCCGCGTGACGGTGCGCGACAACCATCCAGGCGGCGGTTGTACGGCTGAAGACAATGTGGTGGTCACGGTTTCCGGTACGGCAGGCCCTTTTGTGGTCACCCAGCCCAATGCAGCCAGCATTACCTGGACCAGCGGCACCAGCCAGCAAATCACCTGGGATGTGGCCAACACGAATACCCCGCCGATCAACACGGCAAACGTGCGCCTGACTTTGTCTACCGACGGCGGCCTGACCTACCCCACAATACTCAGCGCCAGCTCACCCAACAATGGTTCGGCTCAGGTGACGGTACCCAACGTGTCCTCCACCCAGTGCCGCATACGCGTAGAAGGCCGCAACAACATCTTTTTTGACATTTCCGACAACAATTTCACCATCTCGGCCCCGCAAATTCCCAGCTACAGCCTTAACCTGTCTGTAGATACGGCCACAGTATGTGCCGACGACACTTTGTTGGTCAACATTGCAGCTACGCCCCTTTTAGGGTTTAACAACACCATTGCCCTGAGCATAACCGGCCTGCCGCCCGGCGCAAGCGCGACATTCAATCCGGCCGTGATAGCTGCCGACGGCAGTTCGGTGTTGCGCATCAGTGGGTTCAGCCCGGCCGCGGCGGGCAATTACGTGGCCGTGGTGACGGCTTTGGGCGACACCATACAGCAGACATACGACATTGAGCTCAACGTGGTGCCCGGCGCACCCACAGGGCTGTCGAGCTTGATTGCCCCATCAGACGGTGCCAACATGGAAACCTTGTTGCCTGTTTTGCAATGGGGTGCGGTTAATTTTGCCAAAACGTACCGGGTACAGGTGTCTACCAACCCGTCGTTTGATCAGAGCGCTTTGGTGTTTGACAACGAAGTGGCGGCTATCGGCGTTCAAGTCCCCGGCCCCGGCCTGTTGAATGGAATCGTTTATTACTGGCGCGTACAAGCCGTCAATTCGTGCGGCGAAGGCTCGTGGTCGCCTTTTCAGGCATTTCAGGTGGGCAATTCCAACTGCGATCAGGTATTCAGCGCCGGAAACCTGCCGATTGTCATTTCCAGCTCCAACACCAGCACCATATCGTCCACGGTGAACGTGCCGGTGAATGCGCTGATTGAAAACATCAAGGTGTCTGTCGACATTACTCACACCTGGGTGGGCGATCTGAGCGCCTCGGTGGTGTCGCCTGGCGGCGACACGGTGTTGTTGTTTGATCGGCCAGACGTGCCGTTCTCCGATTTTGGATGCAGCGGCGATAACCTTGACTTGATATTTGATGACATGGCTGTGTTGACGGCCAATGATCTGGAAACAACCTGCGAGCTGAATCCGGCTATTGCGGGCTCGTTCAAACCCATTGAGTCGTTGTCTGCCTTCACCGGCGAACCGGCACAGGGCGCCTGGAAACTCCTGATTTCGGACTTTTTTGAACAGGATGGCGGAGCGTTGACTGCCTGGAGTCTGGATTTCTGTTTCCCACAAATGACGGACACGGCGGTTTTGCTGACCAACGACACCTTATATGTAGGCCTGGGTCTTTCCGGCGTGGTTTCGACGAACGAATTGGTCATGCAGCTCAACGGCACGGCTGCACAAGGCGTATTCACCCTGCTCGAACTGCCCCTGCACGGTGTGATCCGCCTGAATGCTGCGCCATTAAGTATTGGCGGAACTTTTACCCAGGCGGACATCAACAACGGTGTCGTAACGTATCTGCACAACGGCAACGCCCAAACAGTTGACGCTTTCCGTTTTGACGTGTTTGACGACGCCACCAACGGTTGGCTGCACAACCAAACCTTCAACATCCGCATTGTACAAAACACGCTGACGGCCAGTGCGGCTGTTTCGCAAGCGGTGAAATGTGTGGGCAGTGCCGATGGCGCCATAACAGCCACGGCTGCGGGCCTCCCAGGGCCTTACACGTACAGCTTGAATGGCGGCGCTTCTCAAAGCAGCGACACCTTCACCGGTTTGCCGGCAGGCTCCTACACCGTGGTGATCACCGGCGCATTCGGTTTTACAGCCACGTCCAACACCGTTGTACTGAGCAATCCGACGCCGTTGACCCTAGACGCCACGGTGGTAGACGACGACATCACCGCCGTCGGCGCGGGCGGCACAGGCGCTTTGGAATACAGCCTCAACGGCACAACCTTTCAGAGCAGCAACCAGTTCATTGACCAGCCCAACGGCATATACACGGTGACGGTACGCGATGCCAACGGCTGCACCGCTACCGACCAGGCTATTGTGGCTGTAAATACCTTGCTGGTGGCCGCTGTTCAGACGGCCGACATCAAATGCAACGGAGACGCCACCGCCGCCATCACCGTGACGGCTGGCGGCGGAACCATGCCGTACACCTATACGTATGACGGCGTCACTTTTGGCGCCAACAGCGTGATCACCAACCTGCCCGCCGGATCATACACCATCACCGTGACCGATAACGTCGGATTTACTGCCGTGACCAATACCGTGGTCATCGGACAGCCCACCGCCATCAGCCTGGCGGCCAACGCGGTCAACAACGCCATCAACGCCACCGCAAGCGGCGGTACCGGAGCCATTCAATACAGCATCGACGGCGTGGCCTACCAGTCTGGCAACGTGTTCACCAACGTGGTCAACAACACCTACACCGTGTACGCACGCGACGCCAACGGATGTACCGAAACAACCACAGTGTTGGTCAATGTGCCGCCGCCCACCGCTTCGGTTGACGCCGTGACAAACGCAACCTGTTTTGGCGACGACAACGGCGCCATTCAACTGTGCATCGACGGCTTTTGGCCGCCCTTTATGGTGGGCATCAACACGCCCGGCGCCAACATACAAGCGGTTGCTGGCGCCTGCACGTCTAACTTAGCCATTGGCAACCTGGGCGGCGGCTCGTACACCATCACCATCACCGACGCGCAGGGGCTTTCCACCATTCTGGCCGGCGTGGTGACCGAACCCGCACAATTGGTGTTGAACGTGACCACCAACGGTGATACGATCATTGCCTCTGGCAGCGGCGGCGCCAGCGGTTTGGAGTACAGTGTAGACAGCCTGAACTGGCAAAGCAACCCGGTTTTCCCGGATTTGCCCAACGGCATATATACGGTGTATGTGCGCGACGCCAACGGTTGCATTGCCACCAAAACCGGCGTTGTGGTCACCAGCAGCACCATCGATGTGGTTCAAAGCTGGGGTTTTCAAGTATCGCCCAACCCCGGCAACGGCCTGTTCCAACTGCTGCTGCGCAATGCACCGGAAAACCTCCGCATCGACGCATTTGACGCCACCGGCCGGTTGCTGCTCCAACAGCGCTTCCAGAATCCGGCAGGCGAATGGAACACCACGCTCGACCTGACCACCCAACCCGCTGGCTTATACTGGCTGCGCCTGAGCACTCAGGGGCAGAGCGGTGCAGTGAAGGTAATCATCAACTGATTTCGGATTTAGGATTTGGGATTTAGGATTTGCGTTTTGGGGTTTGAATGTTTTCAGGTAACTCTTTAGCATTCGCCTTCAGTGAAGCAATTTTTACCACGGATGACTCAGATTTACACAGATTAAACACGAATTTCATTCATAATAGCGCATAATCCGGACATAATCTGTGAAAGTCTGTGTCATCTGTGGTGAAATTAATCTTTAGCATTTTCGCCTTCAGCGAAGCAATTTTTACCACGGATGACTCAGATTTACACAGATTAAACACAAATTTCATTCATAATAGCGCATAATCCGGACATAATCTGTGAAAGTCTGAGTCATCTGTGGTGAAATTAATCTTTAGGCACCGCCGCAGGCGGATGCTAAAGAGTTATCTGAAAACATTCAAACCCCAAACGCAAATCCGAAATCCGAAATCACAAATCCCAAATCGCATGGGTTTTACCATCAAGCTTCCCGTTTTTGAAGGTCCGTTTGACCTGCTCTTGTTTTTCATAGAGAGGGATGAGCTGGACATTTACAACATCCCGATTGCGCAGATCACAGATGATTTTTTGGACTACATGCACCAGCTGGAGGCCATGAACATTGATTTGGCCTCTGATTTTATCGTGGTGGCGGCCACGCTCATGCGCATCAAGGCCAAATTGTTGTTGCCGCGCAAGCACTTTGACGAAGAGGGCAACGAAATTGACCCAAGGCAAGAGTTGGTGGATCGGCTGCTGGAGTACAAGCGGTATAAATCGGTGCTCGAAGAGCTGCGGCAAATGGAAGAAGCCCGAGGGTTCATGAATCCGCGCGGGTTTGCTTCCGGCGAATTGAAAAAATTGGCCGAACACGTGTTGGCCGACGCGGAGATGGAAAGCGTCACCTTGTACAAGTTGCTCAAGGTGTTTGAACGCCTGCTGGCCAGGTATGACGACAACCAGAAGACGCCGCGCGTGCATACGGTGTACAATTTCAACTACACCATTCAGGAGCAGCGCCATTACATCCGCGACATGCTGGTGCCCGGCGAAAAAACGGACTTTGAAACGGTGTTTGGCGCGTTGGAAAACCGTATCCATGCAGTGGTCACGTTTTTGGCCTTGCTGGAGTTGCTCAATGCGCAAGAAGTGGCGCTGGTGCAGGGCGACGGAATCAATAATTTTTGGCTGATGCTGTCCGAAGAATAAACGATCTCGAAAGCAGGGGTCTTTGTATTTTCGCCTTTTATTTGACAACGGCCCTTATGCTCCTGCATTTTTACCTCAGATTTCACACCGGGTACGGCGAACGCCTCAGCATTGTCCCTGAAGAAGGAGCAGAAATACCCCTGACTTACTTCAACGAAACCCTCTGGACCGGCTCGGTGTCGGCCGATGTGCGCAAGACGCCGATTTTCCGCTACGGTTACCGGTTTTACGGCCCCGACGATCAGGTGATCGAAGAATGGGATGTGGAGCGTTTGATTGATCTTCAGGCTTTTGACACGGCCGAACTGCAAGTGGTGGATCACTGGAACGAGTCGGGCGATGTGGCCAACGCATTTCTGACGCAGCCGTTTACGGAAATATTTTTTCCACAGGACAAATCGCCGGGCGTCCGGTATACCGGCCATTATACCCATATTTTCAAGGTGAAGGTGCCGTTGATGGAAGCGCATGAATCGCTTTGCCTCACGGGCAGCACCGAGAGCATGGGTTCGTGGAGTGAGTTGACGCCGGTGCCCATGAGCCGCGAGGGCAACTGGCTGACGGCCCGCCTCGACCTGTCGCGCGCGCGTTTCCCCATTGCTTACAAATATGCGGTGTGGAACAAACGCACCAATGCCCTCCAGGCATTTGAGCAGGGCGACAATCGGGTGCTGTTCGCATCTGACCGGCCGGAAACCACCACGCTGATCCAGGACGGTTTTGCCCGCCTGCCGTATCGAGCCTGGCGGGGCGCCGGGGTTGCCATTCCGGTGTTCAGCCTGCGGAGCCGACAAAGTTTCGGGGTAGGTGAATTTACCGATTTGCCTTTGTTGGCCGACTGGGCCGCCGGGGTCGGCATGAAGATGCTGCAACTGCTGCCGATCAACGATACCACGGCCACGCACACCTGGGAAGACTCCTATCCGTACTCCGCCATATCGGCCTTTGCCCTGCATCCGATGTACCTGAATCCGGCTGAAATGGCGGGCAAAAAACATGCAGGCCTCCTCAAACCGTACGAGGCACAGCGCCAAAAACTGAATGCCCTCATCGACGTGGACTATGACACCGTTATCCGCATCAAATGGGAAATTTTCGGGCAACTGTACGAAGTGCTGCGCGGGGAATGGGAAAACGATAAGGCATATGCCGCCTTTTTGGCCAATAACCGGGCATGGCTCCTGCCTTATGCCGCTTTTTGTTACCTGCGCGATGAAAACGGGACGGCCGACTTCAACCTGTGGAAAAACCACACCGCATTTGACCTTGAGGTAGTGGAAACGTTTTTCAAACCGACGTTCAAAGACTACCACAAGGTGGCCATCCACTTGTTTGTGCAATACCATTTGCACCGGCAGTTGACGGCGGCGGTGCAATACCTGCACCAGGTTGGCCTGGCTTTGAAAGGCGACATCCCCATCGGCATTTACCGGTACAGCTGCGACGCCTGGCAGCAGCCCGACCAGTATCACATGGACATGCAGGCGGGTGCCCCGCCTGACGATTTTGCCGCAGCGGGTCAAAACTGGGGATTCCCTACCTACAACTGGCCGCGCATGCAGGCCGACGGATTTGCCTGGTGGCGCAACCGATTTGAGCACATGGGCCACTATTTCGACGCCTTCCGCATAGACCATATCCTCGGGTTTTTCCGCATCTGGTCTATCCCGACCACGGCCACCCAGGGCATTTTGGGGTACTTT
The DNA here is from genome assembly GCA_049317805.1 of Saprospiraceae bacterium. Classification (GTDB taxonomy): domain Bacteria; phylum Bacteroidota; class Bacteroidia; order Chitinophagales; family Saprospiraceae; genus M3007. Next base: position 1,080 of record JBMOHO010000016.1, on the reverse strand, counting down.
GTGCCGGCCTTGCCCTTGAACGCCGACGCGCTGCGCGCCGCAGGCATCGGGTTTGACGCGGCCCGTTTTTGTTCCCCGTACATCACAGATCGTTTGTTGTGGGAAACCTTCGGCGAGCATTACCGCAGCCTCACTGCGCCGTATTTGACACAACAATCCGACGGGCGGTACGCTTTTTTGCCCGAATTCAATACCCAGGCCGAGGTGGACGCCCATTTCAAGCCGCTGGTGGAAAAAGATGCGTCGCTGGCCCCATTTCGCGACGGCCTGCTCCACCTCCTGGCCAACGTGCTGCTCCTGGAAGACGGCGAGCAAAAGGGACACTACCACCCGCGCATTGCCCTGGAAAAAACCAGCAGTTTTCAGGAGCTGCCGCCAGACCAACAGTGGCGCCTCAAGGCTGTTGCCGACGACTATTTCTTCCGTCGGCACGACGCTTTCTGGGAAAAAGAAGCCCTGCGCAAATTGCCGGCCCTCAAGCGCGCTACCCGCATGCTGGTGTGTGGCGAAGACCTCGGCATGGTGCCCCACTGCGTGCCCGGTGTGATGAAGACCCTCGGCATATTGAGCCTCGAAATTCAGCGCATGCCCAAGCAGTCCGACCGCCGTTTTTTCCATCCCAAAGACGCGCCTTACCTGAGTGTGGTGACGCCCTCTACCCACGACATGAGCACCCTGCGCGGATGGTGGGAGGAAGACCGCGTGCAAACCAACCGTTTTTTCCACGACATCCTGGAACAGTACACCCCGACGCCATACTTCTGCGAACCCTGGGTGTGCCAGCTCCTGCTGGCCCAGCACCTGGCATCTCCAGCCATGTGGAGCATTTTCCAATTGCAGGATTTGTTGGGCATGGACGGCCGTTTGCGCCGTGAAAACCCGAACGATGAACGCATCAATTTGCCGGCTAACCCAAAACACTACTGGCGTTACCGCATGCATTTGACGTTGGAGGATTTGCAACGCGAGGTGTCGTTTAACCACAAGTTGCTGGAAATGGTGGAGCGGGCTGGCCGTTGATGTTTACCACTAAGGTTTTTACCACTAAGGCACTTTTTACCACTAAGGCACTAAGGAACA